>SLJS01000069.1 GCA_007135015.1 Alcanivorax sp.
GAGGAGGTTCTATGAAATGGTTCGCAGGCCTGATGGCCCTGATTCTGGCGGGCGCCGTTCAGGCATCCGACGTGGAAGAGCTCTACAACAACAGCTGCGCGGCCTGCCATACGGCCGGCGCCGCCGGCGCGCCCAAGACCGGGGATACGGAAGCCTGGGGTGCCCTGAAGGAAGAAAAGAGCATGGATGAGCTGGTTTCCAGCGTGGTCGACGGAAAGGGCGCCATGCCGCCGGGCGGGATGTGTGGTGACTGCTCGGAAGACGATTTCCGGGCTCTGACCGAGTACATGGCCGAGTAATCGAGACCGTTCTTAAGGAAGGACCATGAAGTTTGCACAACTGCTGACCCTGCTTCTGGCGGGGCTGATGACGTTTCATGCCCAGGCTGGGGACCCGGAAGCCGGCGAGCGCAAGGCGCAGGTGTGCGCGGCCTGCCACGGCGCCGACGGCAACAGCACGGACCCATCAAACCCCCGGATCGCCGCGCTGGGCGAGAAGTATTTCGTCAAGCAGCTTGAGGACTACCAGAGCGGCGCCCGCGAGGATGCCATCATGCAGGGCCAGGCAGCCGGTCTTTCCGAGCAGGACATGCGGGACCTGGCGGCCTTCTACCAGCAGCAGACCCGGGAGTTCGGACATACCGACCCGGAGGTGGCGGAAAAGGGTGAGCGCCTGTATCGCGGCGGCAATCTGGACAGCGGTGTGGCCGCCTGTTCCGGCTGTCACGGGCCCGCCGGCGAAGGGATGGAAGCCGCGGGCTTTCCCGCGCTCGCCGGCCAGCACGCCGAATACACCAAGAAGCAGATGCGTGCCTTCCGGGCCGCTGGCCGGGATGATCTGGATGCCGTGGCTTATCGCCGCAATGATACCGAGGGCGATGATCCGGGTATCATGCAGAGCATTGCCGCGCGCATGACCGACCGTGAAATCCGGGCGGTTTCCCGGTTCCTGCAGGGGCTTTACGAATAGCTCCCGGATTTCCGCTCCTCCGCTCAGGGTGTCGCAAAAGGGTTTGTGGGAGCGCGCCTTGGGGCGCGAAGTACCTGGTACCGAGCAGGACTCCAGGGCCTTCGCGGCCCAAGGTCCGCTCCCACAGGTGCCACAAGATCCTTTTGCACCACCTCTCCCCCCCCCTCTCTTGTCGGTGAATTCGGGCTGCCGGCCTGAATGCGTGTGTTTGCACCGCAACGCCGCTATGCTGCGTTCATGCGGGCACCTTTCCGGCTGCGTCGGCCAGCCGTTATGATCAGTACCCCGGAACGGAGAAATGATCGGATTTCAGGGTCCAATCGGATTGACGGAAACTGCCCCCGGCGGCCGTGCCCGCCAGTCTCAAAATTCAAGGAGAACACGAATGTTTAGAACCACACTGCTTGCGCTGACGGGTCTGCTGCTTGCCCCCCTGGTCGTGGCGCAGCCATTTCAGGAAGGCCAGCACTATCGGGTTCTGGGACAGGAAGTGGATGTAGATGACCCGGACCGGATCGAGGTGCGGGAGTTCTTCTTCTACGGCTGCCCCCATTGCCATACCGTGCAGCCGGTCATACAGGGCTGGAAGGAAACCAGGCCCGGGGACGTCAACTTCGTGCAGACTCCGGTGGTATTCTCACGCCAGCATGAACCGCTTGCCCGGGCCTTTTATGTTGCCCGGGCCGAGGGCATTCTCGACGAAGTCCATATGGCGATCTTCGAGGCCCTGCACAATCACAACCGGAATCTTTTCGAGGCGGATGCCCTGGCGGACTTCTTCACCGCCTATGATATGAGCCGGGAAGAATTCAATGAACTGTACCAGTCGTTCGGCGTTTCCACCCAGGTGCGGCAGGCGGATGCGAAGACCCGGGCTTACCAGATCTCCGGAACACCGGCGTTTACCGTCAATGGCAGGTATGTGGTGCTGCGCCGCAACCTGGCCAATGATCGCGAAACCTTCGAGGTGATCGATTATCTGGTGGAACGCGAGCGTGAACGTCAATAGCGAATGAACGACACCTCGTCTCGCACTGATCGCAGTCGCAGGCCGTTCTCGTTCGTCAGAGAGGGGGTGCGGCGCACCCGCCAGCCCAGCATGGTGGAGTTGCCCCGCGACCGCCTTCGGCTGCTCAGTTTCAATATTCAGGCGGGAATCGGAACCAGCAGTTATCGCGAGTACATCACCGGGAGCTGGAAGCATCTGGTTGCCCCGCGAAACAGCGTGGAAAACATCGAGCGCATTTCCGAGGTGTTACACGATTTCGATATTGTTGCCCTGCAGGAAGTGGATGCGGGAAGCCTGCGTTCGCGCTTTCTCAATCAGGCAGTCCATCTGGCCGCGTTGAGCGAATTCCCTTTCTGGCATCAGCAGGTCAACCGCAATCTCGGGCGCCTCGGGCAGTTCAGCAACGCACTGCTGAGTCGTGTGATCCCCTATCATGTGGAGGATCATCGCCTGCCGGGTCTGCCCGGACGGGGCGCCTTTGTGGTGCGTTATGGCCACCCGGACAATCCGCTGGTGGTTGTGGGTGTGCATCTGGCCCTGGGCGAGCGCTACCGCAATGCCCAGCTCGCCTATCTCAGTGACCTGCTGAAGAACTACCGTCATGTGGTGGTGATGGGCGATTTCAACTGCATGCCCGAACACCTGCTCGATTCGCCCTTCGCCGAGCTCGAACTCAGGCTGATGGAAGGCGAGCACCGCACCTTCCCCAGCTGGTCTCCGGAGCGCCATCTCGATCATATACTGGTCAGTCCGGGTCTCGAAGTCGTGCGTTACCAGGTGCTGGAGGACCATCTGCTGTCCGATCACCTTCCGGTGGCCACCGAAATCATTCTTCCACCGGATCTTCGTGAGGCCACGACGGGGGCTGGTGAGCTGTTCATGCCGTAGTGGCCATTCATGCAACGCGGGAATCACAGGGTATTTGTCTATGGAACCCTGCTCCGGGGCGAGAGCAATCATCACTGGTTGCGGCGCGCGGAGTTTCTGGGGCGCTGGTGTACGCCACCGCGCTATCGACTCCATGACCTGGGGCCGTACCCGGTCCTGTGCGGAGGTGGCACCCAGAGAATCCATGGGGAGCTTTATCGGGTCGACGCCTGGACGATGGCAGGCCTGGATCGGCTGGAAGGCTATCCCGACCACTACGACCGGAAGCTGATCCCCACGCCCCGGGGCCCGGCATGGATCTATTTCCGCAGCGAGCCGCCACCCGGTGCGCGGCCGATTCCGGGAGGCAGCTGGAAGAAAGAAAGGAAGCAATGAGCACGGCCGCTTCGCAATCTGCCGACACGGTGCCGAAATCCAGGGCCTTCGCGGCCTTGCTGGAGGGTCCCCTCTCCCCGCCGAGGGTGTCGTAAAAGCCCTTCGTTGGCAGGGCGAGCTGATAAACGGACCCCCTCCCCTGCGAAGGGGAGGGCCGGGGTGGGGGCGCGGCGAAGCCGCGCAAGGCCGCCTGCGGCGCATGGTTTCTTGCGCGGCCTTCGGCCGCCCTCCCCACCCCGACCCTCCCCCTCACGGGGGAGGGAGCTTCCTTGTTCGGTCGTCGAGGGTTTTTACGACACCCTCCGCCGTGGGAGAGGGACAGGGAGAGGGGGAAGGAATTACGGGAAAGCATCAAGCAGTGCGGCTACCGTAGCCTTCCCCCTCTCCCACCAGGAGGGTGTCGTAAAAGGGTTTGTGGGAGCGCATCCTGGGGCGCAAAGTGCCTGGCACCATGCCGAAATCCGGGGTCTTCGCGGCCCAAGGTCCGCTCCCACAGGTGCCATAAGATCCTTTGGCGACACCCTCAAATAGCGGGAGAGGCAACGCAGCCGAGTCTGCAGCGCACCCGGCGGGGGTTATCCCTGTGAGCCCTCCACCCCGAGCCTGACAGGCGGTGCCTGCGTGCCCCGCTCGACTACCGCCGGGGACTGGAGAACCAGGGCGGCGAGCTCGCTCTGGCGATGGGTGTCGGTCTTGCGGAATACCGCCTTGAGCTGGGTGCGCACGGTGTGCAGGGAGCTGCCAATCTGCTCGGAGATCTCCCCCGGCTTGTAGCTGCGGGCCACCAGGGCGGCGACCCGGGCTTCGGCGGAGGACAGGCCATGGAGTTGCGCCAGCAGGGCCTGGTCGATATCGATCTCTTCCATGGGGTCCTGGATGTACAGGACGACCCGGCCGGCGTCGGGCCAGAAAGGGCATTCGCATACGCCCTCTTCCAGCACCGTGGCAAAGAGCCGTATCGGCTGGCCGTGGCCGCGGGGAATCTCCAGGGTGCTGCCGGAACGCTGCGGAAATACTCCGGGGCATAACAGGGGCTCCAGCATGGCGCGGAAGCGCCGTTGCAGTCCGGGCGGTTCAAAGCCGAGCCGATTTTCCCGGATGCGGGCTCCGGGCAGGTTTTCCAGCACGCGCTGGGCTGACGCCGACAGATACCGGATATCGCACTGGCCGCCAAGCACCGCGAACGGCAGGCTGGAGCGTTCCGCGGCCGCCAGGGCCGTGCGACCCTGGCGGCGCTCGTCGGCCAGACCGCGGCTGAGCCGCAGCGCCTGCTGCACATGAGGAAGAAGCCCCCCCACGGTCTCCGTACAGAACCGCGAGAATGGCCCCTGGTCGCGGGTACGCTGCACCAGCAGTTGGACCCTGTAACGCTGGTCCCGGAAAACCGTGCCCAGCATGCCATGATGGATGTCCAGATGGCGGGCCCAGTCGTTGTAGAACTCGGTGCGGTAGAATTCGTTCTGCGGGCAGGAAAAATCCAGGGCCGTGGAATAAAGCCGCTCGGGTGCCTTGTGCTGCAGCTCGGGACGCCATGGGCAGGCGTTTACAAAGTGGTCCACATAGGCGCGGTGGTCGCCATCGTCGATATTGACCTTGGTACTGTAGTGCACTCGCTGGGCCTGATCGTCCAGCACCAGCAGCCGGGCCGAGCGTGACCCGGTCACATCCACCAGTTGCCGCAGGAAGCCGTCCCAGGCGCTGGAATCCAGCACGGTCTGGTAGAGCTGATCGAGCAGCAGGCCGCGGTGCTGTTCCAGGCGGCCGACCAGTTCATGGTCCTTCATTCTGCAGTCCCCCGACTACACAGAAGGTCAGAATACCCGCACAATACACGAGGGCGCAATTCTGCGACCCGGTTCACAGACCGGCGGACCGGAACGGAAGACCAGGGGGAATAATGAAGGACATTCAACTCCACAGTGGTTCAGGCACTCTCCGGGCCACGGAAACAGGTAACGGGCAACCACTGGTGGTACTGCTGCACGGCTGGAGCTGCCGGCGTTCGGACTGGGATGAAACCCTTGCCGAGCTGGGCGGCGCGCACCACCTGCTGGCCGTGGACCTGCCCGGGCACGGGGAGTCCGCCGATTCCGAACTGCCGGAATGGACGGTTTCCGCCCTGGCGCGCGTGCTGGCCGAGGCCATGCGGCAGCGGGACCCCGGGCGGCTCGTGCTTGTCGGCCATTCCATGGGCGGTGCGGTGGCGCTGGAGGCTGCCCGGCTGCTCGATGGTCTGGATTCGGTGATTCTGGTGGACACCTTCGTGATTCCCTACGGAGATCTCGCCGAAGAGCAGGCCCTGGAAATCGAAGCGCCGTTCCATGAGGACTTCGCCGCGGCGGTGGACGCACTGGTTGAGCACAATACGGCCAGCGTCCTTTCCGACGAGAAAAAGGCCTGGATCAAGCAACGCATGGCGGAGGGTGACGTCGAGCGGCTGCTGCCTCTCTGGCATGACCTGTTGCGCTGGTCTCCCGACAGGGCCTTTGCCGAGCTGAATGAACGGGGCCTGCCTGTTCATGCCGTAAACGGAGACCTGGTGCCCGAAGTGGCCCGTCAGCGTTGTCGCGCTCATGTCCGCGAGTGGCCCCTGGACGGTGCCGGGCACTTTCCCCAGTTCGAGATGCCGGAGCGGTTTCACGCCATGCTGGCGAAGGTGCTGGAGCACTCCTGAGCCAGGCGCGCCGGCGTCAGTCCGGATATTGCACCAGGGCTCTGCATGAGTGGGTGTCGCAAAAGGGTTTGTGGGAGCGCACCCTGGGGCGCGAAGAACCTGGCACCGTTCCGGAATCCAGGGTTTCGAGGCCTTGCTGGAGGGTCCCCTCTCCCCGCCGTGAGGGTGTCGTGAAAACCCTCGACGACCGAAAAAGAAAGC
>SLJS01000314.1 GCA_007135015.1 Alcanivorax sp.
GCAGCTCATTGATGATGATCGCCTGGCGCCCGTTCTTCGTATCGATGGTCTCGATCTCGGTGCGCGCGCGCACCCAGATACGCCCGCGACCGGTGCGATAGGCCTGCACGATGCCAGCGCGGCCATTGATGATCCCGGCGGTGGGCAGATCCGGACCCCTCACGTAGTCCATCAACTGGTCGACGGACAGTGATTCGTCATCAATCAGCGCCAGACAGCCGTCGATGACTTCGGAAAGGTTGTGGGGCGGTATATTGGTGGCCATCCCCACCGCAATCCCGGAGGCGCCGTTGACCAGCAGGTTGGGCACCCGGGTGGGCAGCACATCGGGGATCGTTTCGGTTCCGTCGTAGTTCTCCACATAATCGACGGTTTCCTTCTCCAGGTCCGCCAGCAGCTCGTGGGAGATCCGGGCCATGCGCACTTCGGTATAACGCATGGCCGCGGCGGAATCGCCGTCGATGGAGCCGAAGTTGCCCTGGCCGTCGACCAGCATGTAGCGCAGCGAGAACGGCTGCGCCATGCGCACTATGGTGTCGTAGACGGCGGAATCGCCGTGGGGGTGGTATTTACCGATGACATCACCGACCACCCGCGCCGACTTCTTGTAGGGCTTGTTCCAGTCGTTGCCGAGCTCGTGCATGGCATAGAGCACACGCCGGTGTACCGGCTTGAGCCCGTCGCGCACATCCGGCAGGGCCCGGCCGACAATCACGCTCATGGCGTAGTCCAGATAGGACTGGCGCAGTTCGTCCTCGATGTTGACCGGTGTGACTTCTCTGGCGAGGTGGTCGCTCATGTTCCCTTGTCCCCTTCACGAAACCTGCTGGCGAGTCCTGTGGCCGTACGCGCAAATCTGCCGGGTCCCGCCTACAACGCTCCCGGCCCCGGGCCCGGCCGGAGTACGATACAGAGCGGTTTTGGCCACGGAATCCGCTCCCGTACAGCCTTTTGGCGGCTTCCTGCCCGAGGCGGCGAAACGGGCGGCCGCCACCCCCGTGGCACGGGCCCGGATTCCGAAAGGCGGCATGATACCACAGGGAAGTCCCGGGTTTGGCAGGCCGGCGAAAAACTGGCCGGGAGGCCATCTGGTGCGCCGGGGCGCCCGCAGGGAGGGTGTCGCAAAATGGCCTTATGCCCCATGCAGGAGCGCTGCCTGGAGCGCGAAAATCCCGGAATCCGGCACCGTGCCAGATTCTTCGCGTTGCAAGCAGCGCTCCTGCGCTGCCCCATGGCCCGGCGGCTGCGCTATACTGCGCGCCGGTCCGAACAGCCAAGGAGTCACCATGAGCCCCACGCCCGCCCAGGCAGACTGCATCCTCCAGGCCCGCTGGATCGCCCCGGTGGAAGGCTCGGCCGAACTGCTGGCGCACCACGCCCTGGTGATCAAGGAAGGCCGCATCGCCGACCTGCTGCCCGCGGACCAGGTGGAAGGCCGCTGGCAGGCCCCGGAGCACCATGACCTGTCCTCGCACCTGCTGATCCCCGGGCTGGTCAATGCCCACACCCACAGCGCCATGAACCTGTTCCGCGGTCTCGCCGACGACCTGCCCCTGGCCGAATGGCTGGAGGAGCACGTCTGGCCGGCGGAAGGCAAGTGGGTCAGCGAGGAGTTCGTCACCGACGGCGCCCGGCTGGCGGTGGCGGAGATGATCCGCGGCGGCACCACCTGTTTCAGCGACATGTACTTCTACCCGGACAGCATCGCCCGGGCGGCCACGGAAGCGGGCATCCGGGCGGCCATCTTCAGTCCGGTGCTGGATTTCCCCACCCCCATGGGCCAGGGTCCGGACGACTACCTGCATGTCGCCACCCGCTTTATCGACGACTGGCGCAACCACCCGCTGATCACCCCCGGCTTCGGGCCCCATTCGCCCTACGCCGTCTCCGACGAACCCCTGGCGCGGATCCGCACGCTCTCCGATGAAATGGATGTGCCGGTCATGATCCACCTCCATGAAACCGCCGGAGAAGTTCAGCCGGACGCCAACGGCGAGCGGCCCCTGGCGCGCCTGCACCGCCTGGGGCTGCTATCACCCCGGCTGCTGGCGGCGCACATGGTCCATCTGGACGAAGAGGAGGTCCGGCTCACTGCACAGACCGGCACACATGTAGCCCACTGTCCGGAATCCAATCTCAAGCTTGCCAGCGGTTTCTGCCGCGTCACCACGCTGCGCGAGGCGGGTATCAACGTGGCGCTGGGCACCGACGGGGCGGCCAGCAACAACGACCTGGACATGATCGGTGAAATGCGCACCGCCGCCCTGCTCGGCAAGGCGGTTTCCGGCGATGCGGCGGCTCTGCCCGCCCATGAGATCCTTGCCATGGCCACGCTCAACGGCGCCCGTTCACTGGGACTGGATCAGCAGACCGGTTCACTGGTGACGGGCAAGAACGCGGATATCGTTGCCGTGGACATGGCAGAGCTGGAAGCCCGTCCCCTGTATGACCCGGTGGCGCAGCTGGTCTACAGCTGCACGCGCAACCAGGTCAGTCATGTATGGGTCAACGGACGCTGCCTGATGGCCGGGCGCGAGATGCGGACCCTGAATCTGGAGCGCCTGCTGCGTGTGGCCGACAACTGGCAGCAGCAGCTCGCGGGCTTCAGCTGAAGGAGCCCGTGTCCGACTTTTTCAATACCCTGCTGAGGCAGCAGCCGTCATTTATAAGGAAGGAACAGCGATGAGCTCCAATGACCGCAACCTGGACCCGGCGGAGATCGCCAAGTTCGAGGAGCTGGCCGAGCGCTGGTGGGACCCGGACTCGGAATTCCGCCCCCTGCACGACATCAACCCGCTTCGCCTCAATTACATCGACGAGCGCTGCGAGCTGCCCGGCAAGGACGCCATCGACATCGGCTGCGGCGGAGGGCTGCTCAGCGAAGGCATGGCTCGCCGCGGCGCCCGGGTCACCGGCATCGACCTGGGCGAGGCGCCGCTGGCGGTGGCCCGGCTTCATGCGGAAAGGGAAGGCGTGGAGGTGGAATACCTGAATACCAGTGCCGAAGAGATCGCCGCCGAACGGCCCGCCGCCTATGACCTGGTGACCTGCCTGGAAATGCTCGAGCACGTGCCGGACCCGGCGGCGGTGGTCCAGGCCTGCGCGCAGCTGGTCCGTCCCGGCGGCCAGGTATTCTTCTCCACCATCAATCGCAACCCCAAGTCCTTTCTGTTCGCGATCGTGGGCGCCGAGTACGTGCTGCGCCTGCTGCCCCGCGGCACTCACGAGTACGGGAAACTGATCCGCCCCTCGGAGCTGGCCGGATGGTGCCGGGCGGCGGGACTCGATGTGCGCGAGACCACCGGCATGACCTACAATCCGCTGACTCAGGTCTACCGGCTCAATCGGGATGTGTCCGTGAACTACCTGATGCACGCGGTGCGTCCGGATGACAGCGGCGGGCCAAGCTGATGGACCGGGCCGTCTTTTTCGACCTGGACGGAACCCTTGTGGATACGGCGCCGGATTTCTTCGTGATCCTCAACGAGATGCGCGCCAGCGACGGCATCCAGCCACTGAGCGAGGCGGCGGTGCGCAGTCAGGTCTCCAACGGCGCCCGCGCCCTGGTTACCCTGGCCTTCGGCCTGGCCCCGGGCGACCGGGACTTTGATGCGTGCCTGGAGCGCCTGCTGGATCACTACGAACAAAGGCTTGCGGTGGACAGTGGCCTGTTTCCCGGAATGGAAGAGGTACTGGCGGAGCTGGACGCCCGCGGAATGACCTGGGGCGTGGTCACCAACAAGCCGGTACGGTTCAGCCGCCCGCTGATGGAAAGGCTCGGGCTTGGCGAACGGGTGGGGCCCATTATCTGTCCGGATCATGTGACCCACCGCAAACCGGATCCGGAGGGCCTGCTCATGGCCTGTGAACAGGCCGGCGCCACCCCTTCGCGAAGCGTTTATGTGGGCGACCATGAGCGGGATATCGCCGCCGGCCACAATGCCGGAATGATCACCGTGGCCGCCCGGTATGGCTATATCGCCCCCGGCGAGAATCCGGACGACTGGCAGGCGGATCTGTCGGTGGATGCCCCACGGGATCTGCTGCCGCTGATCAGAGACTGGAGTGAAACATGAGTGAGCAGGAAACAGTTCAGCAAACCGCCCTCGCCTACCAGTGCCCGGAGGACGCCCTCCGTGACCGGGTAATCCTGGTCACCGGCGCGGGAGACGGAATCGGCCGAGCGGTTTCGCTGGCCCTGGCCGAGCATGGCGCCACCGTCATCCTCCTGGGCCGCACCCAGGAGAAGCTCACGGCGGTCTACGACCGGATCGTGGAAAATGGCGGCCCCGAGCCGGCCATGGCGCCGGTGAATCTGGAGGTGGTCACCCCGGCGAACTGCGAAGAGCTGGCGGACATGTTTGCCCGGGAGTTCGGCAGGCTCGACGGGCTCCTGCACAATGCCTCGCTGCTGGGAGATATCACGCCGCTGGAGCAGTACGACCACGGCACCTGGGACAGCGTCATGCAGGTCAATGTACAGGCCACCTTCTACCTGACCCGGGCCCTGATCCCGCTGCTTCGCCAGTCCGCCGATGCCTCCGTACTGTTCACCTCCTCCAGCGTGGGCCGCAAGGGCCGCGCATTCTGGGGCGCCTATGCGGTCAGCAAGTTCGCCACCGAGGGGCTGATGCAGGTGCTCGCCGACGAGGAGGAAAACATCTCCAGCATACGAGCCAACAGCATCAACCCCTGCGCCACCCGCACGGCCATGCGCAACCGGGCCTATCCCGGAGAGGACCCGGAAACCCTGCCGGCGCCAGAGGACATCGTCGCGCCCTATCTCTACCTCCTGGGCCCGGACAGCCAGCACGTCAACGGAATGGCCCTGAATGCGCAGGAACGAAAATGAGATTTTCGCCCGCGATTGACTGGCAGGCCCCCGCGTACTGACCACGCAGTCATGGAGCGCTCGGAAGACCCTGTGATAGAAAGACTGATCACATGCTGACCTTCCGGTAGTCCGTTATGAAAAATCCCCTGATGATCCTGTTCTCCTTCTTCCTTGTTGTGGTGTTTCCCATCCAGGCGACGGCGGAGGTGGAGCTTACCGAGCGCGAGCGCGAGGAACTGCTGCGGCTGGCCCCGGATGTCGAGATCACCGGGGAACTGATCGAGAAACTGCGCGCGGTGGTCTACGACCGTTCCCTGAGCGTGGAAGAGCGCATCCAGGCTGTGCAGCGGATCACCGACTTCAATCCGCAGGAGCCCATTGAGCGCACCGTCTGCGTCTGGGACATCGCGGGCCGTTCCGGGCCCATCTTCCAGGCCGCCCGGGACCAGCAATCGGAGCTGCTCGAATACGGCGCGGACGTCACCATGGAGGCCTATACCAACGAGGGCGTAATGGTGGAGGACCTGCAGTCCGGCCGCTGTGATGCCGCACTGATGACGGGGTTGCGCGGGCGTATCTTCAACAAGTACGCCGGCACCATCGACGCCGTGGGCGCCGTGCCCGATGAGCAGCACATGCGCACCCTGATGCGCGTGGTCACCGACCCCAGGCAGCGGGAGCTGATGGAAGACGGCAATTATGTGGTGATGGGCATCGCCCCCGCCGGCGCCGCCTACATCTTTGTCAACGACAGGGAGATCAACAGCCTCGCGCGGGCCGCGGGCAAGCGGGTGGCGGTGCTCGACTATGACGAGACCCAGGCGGAAATGGTCGCCCAGATCGGTGCCACGCCGGTACCCTCGGATATCTCCTCGGCCCCGAACCGCTTCAACAATAATGTGGTGGATGTACTGGCCGCGCCCCTGGCCGCCTATGAGGTCATGGAGCTGTACCGGGGCATGACGCCCGACGGCGGCATCATCAACTACCCCCTGGCGCAGATCACCATGCAGCTGATCGGGCGCAAGGAGAAATTCCCCACCGAGATCGCCCAGCTGGTGCGCGAGTCCTTCTACGAGAATTACGAGGAAATCCGCGAGCAGGTCAGGCGCGAGGAGGAACGGGTGCCCGAGCGCTGGTGGGTGGAAATCCCGGAGGAGGACCAGCAGGAGTACGAAGTGATGATGCAGGATGCGCGCATACAGCTGCGCGAGGACGGCTACTATCACCCGGAAATGCTGCGCCTGCAGCGCCGTATCCGCTGCCAGATCAACCCCGAC
>SLJS01000357.1 GCA_007135015.1 Alcanivorax sp.
TGAACGAAAGTCATGAGAGTAGGTGTCTTTACCGGGACACGGGCCGATTATGGCCTGCTTGAGCCACTGATCAGCGAACTGAAGCGCGACCCCGGGGTCACGCTTCAGTTGCTGGTGTCCGGCATGCATCTGTCACCCGAATTCGGATTGACCCACAGGGAAATCGACGGTGATGGATGCAGCCGGATTGAAAAAGTGGAGATGCTGCTGTCCTCAGATACACCGGTGGGCATATCCAAGGCCATGGGTTTGGGGATGATCTCACTTTCAGAGGCCCTGCAGCGTCTGGATCCCGATATCCTTGTCGGGCTGGGCGACCGTTACGAGCTGTTTGCCGCCGCCGCCGCCGCCACCGTACTGCGTATTCCCATTGCCCATCTCCAGGGCGGAGAAACCACAGAGGGAGCCATCGATGAACCCTTCCGCCACGCGATCACAAAAATGAGCCATATTCATTTCGCTTCCACGGAAGCCTACCGAAAACGGATCATTCAGCTGGGTGAACATCCCGACAGAGTGCACCATGTCGGGGCCATCGGCCTGGATCACCTCAAAACCAGGGAACTGCTGAGCCGGGATGAACTGGAACGCGAGATCGGCTTCCGGATCACGGAAAACACGGTGCTGGCGACGTTTCATCCGGTGACCCTGGAAAATGCGACGGCCGGCGGCCAGTTTTCGGAGCTGCTGGAGGCTTTTGATCACCCGGACGGGCCGGGAGACGGACTCAGGGTGATCTTTACCCTGCCCAATGCGGATACGGACGGGCGCGTCATCATCACAATGATCAACGATTATGTCCGAAAACATCCGGACCGGGCGGTCTCCTTTGTTTCGCTGGGACAGCTGCGGTATTTATCGCTGCTGAGCCACGTATCCTGTGTGGCGGGCAATTCTTCCAGCGGGATTATCGAAGCACCCAGTGTGAAAACGGGAACCGTTAATATCGGGGACCGGCAAAAAGGCCGGATAAAGGCGGACAGCGTAATCGACTGCCCGCCCCGGGCGGCCGATATCGCGACGGCCCTCAAACGGTGTATGAGCCGGGAATTCCAATCGTCCCTGAAGGGCGTGATCAACCCGTATGAACCGCCGGCCGGACGCGCCGCGCCGGCCATCCGGGAAAAGCTGTTGTCGGCATCACCCGGGAAAATGGTGAAGAAACCGTTTTACGACATCGATTTTGATTGCTGAATTATGGCGCTCGAAGAATTCAAAAGCATCATTATCAACAAAGACGCCCATGTCAGGGACGCGTTGGTGCAGCTGGAAGCCAATGAGCAGCGCATACTGTTTGTGGTTGAAAACGGCAATCATCTGGTGGGATCGCTGACCGACGGGGATATCCGCCGGTGGATACTCATGGACAACTCACTGACCGCCGAAGTTGAAAAAGTTTGCTACAGGGGAACCTATTACGTGGAAAGCGGGTATGATCTGACGCAGGTCAAGGCGGTGATGCGCCGGAAAAAGATTTCATACGTACCGGTTCTGGGCCCCGGCCGGGAGATCAAAGAGTTCCTCGTCTGGAACAAGCTGATCAACGGGCGCATCATCAAAAAGACGCCCGGCCGGATTGCCGCCGACGTGGTAATTATGGCCGGGGGAAAGGGCACACGCCTGGATCCGTTCACCAAAGTGCTTCCCAAACCGCTTATTCCCATTGGTGAAAAAACCATTCTGGAGTATATCATCGATAAATTTCTGCCCTATCAGATCAATCATTTTTACATATCAATCGGCCACAAGGCGAAAATCATCCGCTCCTACTTCGAAGAGCTCAGTCCCGATTACAAGATTTCCTTCATCACCGAAACCAAGCCCCTGGGTACGGTGGGGGCGCTCAAGAAGCTGGAAGGCAAAGTCGGGCGGAATATCATTCTGACGAATTGCGACATCATCATTGAGGCCAATTATGCTGATTTAGTGAAGCATCACAATGAACAGGGAAACGACATTACCATAGTGGCGTCGCTGAAGAACTTCCGGATCCCTTACGGCGTATGCAGCCTGAATACCAGCGGCAAACTGGTCCGGCTGGATGAGAAACCCGAATACGACATGCTGGTGAACACAGGTATGTATGTGCTGAATCCCGGAGTGCTGAAGTATATACCGAATGATGCGTTCTTTCATGCCACGGATCTGATAGATGCCATCATGCACCGGGCAAAAATCGGAATTTATCCCATCGGTGCAAACTCATGGATTGATGCCGGGGAGTGGGTTGAGTACAAGAAAGCCATCGAAACACTTAATTTATGAACGGAAGCAGAATTCTGGCCATCATTCCCGCAAGGGGCGGTTCTAAAGGCGTTCCCGGTAAAAACCTGAAAGAACTTGCCGGTATTCCGCTTGTCGACCATTCCATTCTGTTCGCCAGGGATTCCGGGGTGTTCGACCACATTATGGTGACGTCGGATGACGAAGCTATTTGTGACCGGGCGCGGATACATCGGGTTACACCGGTCAGGCGCCCCGCTCATCTTGCCGGGGACAACTCGCTGGTTGTGGATGCCATGATCCATTGCCTGGACACTCTGAAACAGGAACACGATATGCCGGACTCCCTCTTTCTGCTGGAGCCGACGGCTCCGTTGAGGGATCGAAGGGATCTGATCAAGGCCGTTGAAGCGCTTGAAAGCGGCTATGACTCGGTGGCTTCGTTTTGTGAGACCGAGCCGCCCGCCGGCAGGATCTGGCTTATCAGTGATCATAAAGTCCGTCCGCTCATGGAGGGTGCCGATCCGTTCCTGCCCCGCCAGCAGCAGGTGCCGGGTTACCGTCTGACGGGACAGTACTACGGCTTTCAATATCACCTGTTTGCAGATCCGCCGGCCACATTGCCCCTGGAAGGCAGGATTTTCCCCCTTATTACCGACTCCGAACGGGCCATCGACATTGACCGGGAAATCGATTTTCAAATGGCCGAATATCTCATCATCAGCAAAGAGAAGACCCCATGAATACCACAAAGACCGTTCTATTAACAGGCGCCAGCAGCGGCGTTGGAAAATCCCTGGCGCATCATCTGTATGATCTGGGGTATGACCTGATCCTGCTGTCCAGAAGAGAACCGGACATCGTGAAAATCGGGGACCGGGAACTCGTTGAATTTATTAGTACGGATTTGAGCAAACCCGACCGGGCCACCGGAATCATTGATGACATCGTCAACCGGTATGAATACATCCCCTATGTGATCAATAACGCCGGAATCAATACGGGCGGCCATCTTGACCGGCAGAAGTGGGATACCATAGAACATGACCTGAACATCAATGCCCGCATGCCGTGGTATGTGATGAAAAAGGTGCTTCCGGCAATGCGGGAAGAAAACTTCGGCCGCATCATCAACATTACCTCAGGAGCCCCGTTGAACTGCTACCCCGGTTTCGGCGTTTACAGCGCGACCAAGGGGATGCTTAATACCATGACCGTGACCCTTGCCAGAGAGAACGAAGGCCACAACATCAAGATCAATCTCATGAGTCCGGGCCCGGTCAGGTCGGAAATGGCTCCGCACGCCAAACTGAATCCCGCGATATGCCATCCGACCCTCGACTACCTGATGAACCTTCCGGAATCCGGGGATACGGGGGGATTTTACTGGCTGGGGTATAAAGTGCCCCTGTTTCCTGATCTGGAGGGGGTGCAATGGCTTGAAGGCATCGGGAATGAAAAGTTGAAGAGGATCCTGTGAAGAACATCTCCCTCGGCATGATCGGGTACAACCACGGAAACGGTCACCCGTATTCCTTTTCGGCCATCATCAACGGCTACCGCCAGGACCGCATGGACCGGAGTCCGTATCCGGTCATCGCGGACTACCTGAAGAAAAGAAGTCCCTTCGAATTCGGCATCCGTAATTTTTCCGTTGATTATGTGTGGGCGCCGGAGGAGAGCATATCCCGGAATATCTCCGAATGCTGCCGTATACCCCATGTCGTAAAGCAATACGAGGATATGATCGGGCATGTGGACGGGGTCATCATCGCGAGAGATGACGCGAAAAGCCACCGGGCACTGGCCCGTCCGTTTCTTGAAGAAGGGCTGCATGTCTTTATTGACAAGCCACTGGCAACCAACCATGATGACCTGGACTTCTTCATCCCGTATCTGGAAAAGGGGCAGCTGATGAGCGGATCCGGTTTCCGCTTTCATCCCCGGTTCATGAATCCGGTGTTTCTGGATATGCTGCGCTCCGATATGGTTTGTACCACGGCAGTCACGACCATCGACTGGTACAAATACGGGATCCATGTGATCGAGGCCATCCAGCCCGTTTTCAATGCCCCGATCATCGAGGTTGAAAACATCGGATCGGAGGTGATCGATGTGGTGCGGTTGAACTATCAAAACGGGAAATACGCCCTTGTGATCAGGGACAACGACCTGAAAGGATTCAACGCGACATTTTACACGCAGAGCGGCCGGCATGTGAGCGTGACCTTCGATGACAACTTTTCCTGCTTCCGGAACATGTTGTTTACGTTTCATGAGTTCATGACCACGAAACAGCATGTCGTGGACCATGCCGAAACCATCAACCTCATCAGGGCTCTGATTGCAGCCAGGGAATCCAGAAAACGGAGAACGAAAATCACCATCAGCGCTGAGACATATCCACCGGTGACATGACGTATCCATCAACGAAAAGACCCGAATGAATAAAATTGCCATTCGTAAGCTCAAAAAGCGCCTGAGCATTGTTAAGCACGGACCGCGCAGGCTGTATGCCGATATGCAAACATTAAAAAATGAGTACCTGATCAAAAAAAAGAAGACAGAATGGCCCCTGAACAGTCTGTTCGAGATTATCTGGATCGATCCTGCCGATGTGATCGGGACCATGCGGGAGAATGTTGAAATGCGTTACAGAGGACGGCGATTGCCGGGTGACTGGGACGGGAGTGTGATCCCCATCGAAGACACTGTCGATTATTATGTTCTCTACAACCGCTTTATCAAGGGTAAAGACTGGGAGCAGATCTTGTCGGACTATCAGAACGAAATCGGGAGCCTGAGATACGATTATATCAACAAGGTGCTCAGGCTTGCTGATGCAAGGGATGAGCTTTTCAGGGATATGAAGCGTTCGGGATGGAAACTCAGTGATTCATTGGGATGCTCTTATCTTATGACGGATGAACTCAACATCAATATAGCCCGGGACGGGGCATTCATTCGAAATCATTCGGCTATGCACCGGCTCATCATAAGCCGATTTATCGGCCTTAAAAGGGTCCCGTGCCGGATACATGTCGTGCACAGCGACTTCAATGCATCCATCAGTGACGTGACGTATTCATCATCAACAGAAACGCGATGAAAGAGAAGATCATTCTGGTATCGGGCGGTTCGGGCCTGATCGGCCGCGCGATTGTTTCGCACCTCAAAGGCAGGGGCGCGGTTCCCGTCAACCTCGATATCCGGCCGTGCGGGGTGGATGGAGTCACCGATGTGGAGTGTGACCTGACCAGAGTCGATGAAGTGACCGCCACCGTGGATTCCTTGAAAGCGGAGTACGACTCGATCGACGGCCTGGTGACCAGCGCGTATCCGCGAACCGATGACTGGGGTACCGCTTTTGAAGAAATCCGGCCGGAGTCCATGAAAAAAAACATGGAATGGCAGCTTGGCGGCAATTTCATTCTGAATCAGCAGGTTCTGTTACAGATGAGGCGGCAGGGATCCGGGAGTGTGGTGAATATCGCCTCTACCTACGGGGTGGTGGGCAACGATTTTACGATTTATGAAGGGACCGACATGAATCCACCGGCGGTTTATCCTGCCATAAAAGGGGGGATGATCAACCTCACACGCTATCTGGCTTCTCTCTACGGCCAATACAACGTCCGGGTGAATTGTGTCTCGCCGGGGGGCATTTTTGATCATCAGCCCGCCCCGTTTGTCCGGGCATACGAAAAGAAAGTTCCGATGAAGCGTATGGGCAAGCCGGAGGACATCGCCCCGGCCGTTTCCTTCCTGCTGTCCGATGAGGCCAGATACATTACCGGGCACAACCTGGTAGTGGACGGCGGATGGACGGCGATTTAAATCATTACACATGCAGGATTGTCTTACTAACCATTATAATTATAA
>SLJS01000243.1 GCA_007135015.1 Alcanivorax sp.
ATGGAAAGGCCCCGGGGCATCGGGGCCTTTCTGCTGGGGCTCATCACCGGTGCCTCCATCACCCTGCTGTTCGTGCTTCAGCAGGCAAGATAGCCGGAAGGGCACCGTTCATACGAAATAAAGCAGCAGCCATTCAGCGACCAGCGCCGGCTTGTCCTCGCCTTCGATCTCGACGGTATATTCCAGCTTGAGCAGCCACTGGCCCGGTTTTTTCTCGGTTGCATCCAGCAGCTTCGCACGGGCGCGGATCTGCTTGTCCACCTTGACCGGCGCCATGAACCGGAGCTTGTCGAAGCCGTAGTTCATGCCCATCTTTGTGCCCTTCGGCATGATGAAGCCTTCGATGGTGCTCTGCAGATAGGGCAGCAGGGAAATGGTCAGGTACCCGTGGGCGATGGTTCCGCCAAAGGGCGTTTCCTTCGCCTTTTCGGGGTCCACGTGAATGAACTGGTGGTCCAGGGTGGCGTCGGCAAAGGCGTTGATACGGTCCTGGTCGATCCGGAACCATTCCGACACACCCAGTTCCTGGCCCACATGATCCTTGAATTCTGCGGGTTCCACCTGCTTCATGATCCATCTCCTCGGTTGACAGCCCGTTGGTGCAGGCCCGTTATCATAATCATCGTGCTGTCCCCGGCCATGACCTCACTGGCACCTTCTGAGCGATCCGGTCAGGCTCCGTCAGCGATCCGTGCAATAAAACCGCGCAGCGCAGCGGCCGTTTCGGCCGGCTTCTCCATGTGCAGATGATGCGTGCCGGGCTGATGAATCACCTCGATTTCGGGAACCTCGCGGACCCGGGCATCAAAACCGCCATTCCCGCCCATGCCTTGTTGTCCGCACAGCAGCCAGACCGGCGCCGGGATGGCGCGAAGAAACGCCCTGACCTGTTCCTCGCTCAAGCGCAGCGAGGAAGGCAATCGCAGACGCGAATCCGCCCGCCACTGCCACCCGCCGGGCACCTCTTCCAGCCCCCGCTGGCAAAGCAGCGCGGCCGCGTCGCGGCCGAGGCCGCCGAAACCGCCGGTGCGGGCAACAATCGCTTCTTCGCGGCTCGGGTAGCAACGCTTGTTCCCGGCGGGCCGGAGCATGGCGTCGACGGCCTTGCGGAGCTGACCCGGCGCCTCACCGGCCTCGCCGCTGAGCGGCCCCAGCCCCTCGATCAGGGCCAGGCCACGAAGACGCTCGGGAAAGGTTCCCGCCACCAGGGAGGCCACACCGGCGCCCATGGAGTGGCCAAGCAGCAGACACTGCCGCCAGCCCAGCGCATCCAGCACCGCCACCACGTCCCGGACGTAATCCACGAAGTGCAGCGCCGTGCCCGGAGGGCGGTGCTGGGAGTGTCCGTGCCCGGGAAAATCCAGCGCGAACAATGGGTTGTCGAGATATTCGGCAAGCGGGGCGAAGGAGTTGGCATTGTCCAGCCAGCCGTGCAGCGCCAGCACCGGTAGCCCCTTGCCCGGCCAGTAGCGCCCCGCCAGCGACAGCCCGCAGGCCTCGATATGGCGCTCCTCAGGCCGGGACACGAGCCTGCTCCCGCAATCGCGCAAGGCCCTCACTGACCTGCCGGGCGGTCATATCGGGCTTCTCCAGGGGGAACATATGCCCTCCGGGCGCCATGTCGTAAAGCATGCCGTGGCGCCGCGCGTGGCGCCTGCCGCAGTCGTGGAACGGTGCCGGCGAGTCCCGGCCATTGATCAGCATGGCCGGCACCCGCAGCCGCGGCCAGCGATCCAGTCCCAGCGGCGTGGTGCGAAAGATCTCCACCTCGCGGTCGGGATCGAAGCGAAGCCGCCAGCCTCCCCCGCCATCGGACTCCAGCCCCGCATCGAGATAGTCGCGCAGACAGCGCGGGTCCAGGGCCTGGAAGAAGCCCCGGCGCTCGAAATAGCCCTCCACATCCTGCCAGTCGCGAAAGTGCGCCCGACGGCCCTGGCTGCGCCCGGCCGGGGTAATGCGGTCGATCTGGCCAAACAGCCGCCCCAGACCAAAGAGCACTTCCCGCCAGCCATTGATCAGGGGCGGGTCCAGCATTATCAGTGAATCGAACCATTCGGGGCGGCGGCTGGCCACCATGAACAGCAGCACGCCGCCCATGGAGTGTCCGACAGCGGTCACCGGCCCTGTCAGTCCGGCCAGCTCCCGCTCGACTTGCCGCGACAGTTCGTGCCAGCCCGGTCCCACCGGAAATTCCGGATCATGGCCGACGCGGTCCATGGCCACCACCTCGAATTCCTCGCCCAGCGGCGCGAGAAAGGTGCGATAGCTGCCGCCGGGGAAACCGTTGGCATGGGCAAAGAACAATGTGGGTAAAGTGCTCATCAGTACCTCCGGGGCGGCAGTATAAGGGGGCCGATGGCGTAATGCATCGCCCGCGTACCGACGGCGCGGCCCCGGCCCGGGTGCGGGTCGCGGGCGGGGTGGATGCTGTACAATCCGCCGGAAGTGACAGGGGGAGGTTTCATGAAACTGGTTTCGTTCAACGTAAACGGTATCCGCGCGCGGATGCACCAGCTCGAGGAACTGATCCGGCGCCACCAGCCCGACGTGATCGGCCTGCAGGAAACCAAGGTCCGTGACGAGGAATTTCCCGCCGCTGACATCGAGGCGCTGGGCTATCACTGCCGGTATCACGGCCAGAAGGGCCACTACGGCGTGGCATTGCTGTCGCGGGAGCCGCTCGAGCGGGTGCGTCGCGGTTTCCCGGACGATGACGAGGAGGCGCAGCGGCGCATGATCATCGGCCGCGGCAGGCTGGCGGACGGCCGGTCACTGACCATTCTCAATGGCTACTTTCCCCAGGGGGAAAGCCGCGAGCATCCGGTGAAATTTCCCGCCAAGGAAGAATTCTACGCAACACTGCAGCATTACCTGGAAGACCACCACAGCCCGGATGAACCGCTCGTGGTCATGGGCGATTTCAATATCTCCGCCGAGGACATCGATATCGGCATCGGCGAGCAGAACCGCAAGCGCTGGCTGCGGGAAGGAAAATGCAGTTTTCTGCCTGAAGAAAGGGAGTGGTTCGCGCGCCTTCTGGACTGGGGGCTTGCCGATACCTTCCGCTGTGTCTGGCCGGAACGCGACGATCTGTTCAGCTGGTTCGACTACCGCTCCCGGGGCTTTGAACGCGACCCGCGGCGAGGCCTTCGCATCGATACCATCCTGGCCACCCTGCCCCTGACCCGGCAGCTCAAGGAGGCCGGAATCGATTACGAAATCCGGGCCATGCAAAAGCCCTCGGACCACTGCCCGGTGTGGGCGCGCTTTGACGCCGACGGCACGGACCCGCCCTCGTGAGCCTGAAATTTCACCGCGAGCGACTGGGCTTCAACCTGGACACTGCCGGATTCGTGCTGGATGTCCTGATGATCCTGCTGGTGATCGTCAACCTGACATGGATCCTCTTTGATGCGCTTTTCTCCTACCAGTGGTTCCATGATCTTCTCTCCGCGGGTGCTCCACAGCTGACCCGTACCTATGCGGAGACACTCCACGCAAATTTCTTCTGGTACGATCTCTGGTTCGTGGCGGTATTTCTCACCGAATTCACGATTCGCTGGATCATTGCCATTGGCCGCCAGACCTATCACCGCTGGTTCTTCTTTCCGTTCATACACTGGTATGACCTGATCGGCTGCATCCCCATCGGAGGCTTCCGCTGGCTTCGGTTGCTGCGTGTCATCAGTCTGCTCCACCGGTTGCAACGCAATGGCATAATCGATCTGACCGAAACGAAACCCGGGCGCTTCGTGCTCAAGTACTACGGAGCACTGATCGAGGAAATCTCCGACCGGGTTGTCATCAATGTGCTGGAAGGCGTGCAGCGCGAGCTCCACGAGGAAAACCCCCTGGTCAATCGAATCGAGCGCAATGTGCTGGCACCGCGCAGGAGCGCCCTGGTCGACTATCTGGCCGAACGCGTCATCAGCGCTGCCGAGCACACGCACCGGCAGTATCGCCAGCCCATGGGGCGTTACCTGGCACAACTGACCGAAAAGGCCCTTGCGCGCACCCGGAGCGGTGCCCGCCTGGCAGCCATCCCGGGCGTGGGCCCGCGCACCCTGGCGCTGATCCGCGAGACGGTTCAGGAAATGGGGGTGGCTCTGGGCGATCAGCTGGTGGAAGATCTCACCGACCCCCGCTACCGGGACGATGTGGACCGGCTGCTCGATGATCTGCTCAGCAGTGTGGTCAGCGACCGTGCGCAGATCGACAGTCTGGTCCGCGACACCCTTCTGGAAATCCTGGACGAGATCAAGGCCCAGGTGGCCGTGCAGCAGTGGAAGCTCCGGGCGGAGGCTCGTGCAGGCCTCTGAGGGCCCTCGCAACAGGCCCCATGGCCCCCGCGGGAGCACTGCTTGCAGCGCAACCAGACCCGGATTCCGGCATGGTGCCGGATTCCGCTGCGCACCCGGATTCGCGCCCGCCGGATTTTCGTACAGGCCCCTCCCTGCTGTATAATTACTGCACATAGGTTCTTCCCATGGAGTTCATGACCTCTCATGACCAGTCCCGGTGACAACGCCACAGAAGAGGACGACATCCAGCTGCCTCCGGCCAATGTGCTGATCGTGGATGACACGCCGGAGAACCTGGTGGCCCTTGAAGTTGTGCTCGAGGATGTGGAGTGCAATCTGGTCACCGCGCAGTCGGGCAACGAGGCGTTGTCGAAAATGCTCAAGGACGACTTTGCGCTGGTGCTGCTGGACGTGCAGATGCCGGAAATGGACGGCTTCGAGGTGGCCGAGATCATGCGCTCGAACAAGCGCACGGCCAATGTGCCGATCATTTTCGTGACCGCCTATTCCCGGGAAGACCGGAATGTGCGCCGCGGGTATGAAACCGGTGCCGTCGATTATCTCTTCAAGCCCATTGACCCCACCGCCCTGCATTCCAAGGTGAATTTCTTTCTCCAGCTGGACATGCAAAAGCGCCGCCTGGAAGCCAAGCTGGCACGCAGCCGCCAGTCCCGCGAGCAGATGTTCGCTGCCTACGGCGAAAAAGGCGGGACGGATTCACAGGAGTGAGTCGGGCTGCCATGCTATTATTCCGGTGATTTTTCATCATTTTACGGAATCAGGGAGAAGACCATCGCTACCCCGGCAAGGCTTGAAACCAGCGAAGAGAAATTCCGGCGGTGGCTGGTGATCTCCCGTTTTGTCTTCCGCGCCGATATCACCGTGGAGGAATTCCCCGATTTCCATGAACTGTACGCGCAATTGCGCGACGAACTGCTTCGCTGGCACGAAAAACGCGGCAAGCGCTGCCAGGCGGTCCGGATCAACGCCACCATCCATCCCTGGATTGCCGGGCGAATCAGGCAGTATCTGCGCGAGCTCCGCAACAGCGAAAGCCACGCCTTCCTTCAGCACCTGTCCGTGGAGATCGAGCTGTCGGGCCTGGATGGCAAGCCGGTGGACCACTACACCCTGGAGCCGGGCACTGCGGCCGATGCGGAGAAGGAAAGCGCCTGAGCCCCACCCGTTACAGGTTTCCGCGCATGCCCCCAACTGGAGAATCCCCTCTCCCCTGGTGAGGGTGTCGTAGAAACCCTTGTAGGAGCGCTGCTCGCAGCGCGAAGAATCTGGCACCGTGCGGAATCCGGGGTTTTCGCGCTGCAAGCAGCGCTCCTACACGGGTTTCTGCTCCGTTTGCCCTCAACCGGCCGTCCCTGGCCGGTTGACCCCTGCTCCGGCGAATTCAGTCGGCGGCTTCAAAGGGGCCCCGAAAACGAGACGCGCCTTGCGGCGCTCTCTGTGCGTGGCCTTCGGCCACGCAAGCGCGATTCAGGACCTTCCCGGATCTCCTAGCCCGGATATTGCACCAAACCACTCCTGTAATCGAAGGGAAGAGCGATTATAGGGGCTTTTAAGAGGTTTCCAGGCACTTTTTTATGGTGACGTTTACGTTTGCCATGCACTTCGCTTGGTCTGGCCGCCGTCAGGCGCACGTGCTCCTTCAACTGTAGTCCCTGCTACGGTTTCAGTCGCGAGCACGCCTGACGACGACCATCCGCGGCGCGAATTACATGGCATTTGGTGCAATATCCGGGCTAGC
>SLJS01000125.1 GCA_007135015.1 Alcanivorax sp.
ATTTCCCTGACTGCCTTTGCCGGGGCCATCCTCAATACCTGGGGACGTTTTGCGGTGCCCGCCTTTACCCCGGTGCTGCTGAACCTGTCGCTGATCGCCGCGGCGCTGTTTCTGGCGCCGCAGTACGCCGACGAGCGCATGGCCGTGGCCCTGGCCTGGGGGGTGCTGCTCGCCGGGGTGGTGCAGCTGGCCTTTCAGTTGCCCTTTCTCGCCCGGGTGGGGCTGGTGCCCCGCCCGCAGGTGGTGCGTGGCGACCCCGGAGTGAAGAAGATCCTGGCGCTGATGGCGCCGGCGCTGTTCGGCGTGTCGGTCAGCCAGATCAATCTGCTGCTGGACACGGTGCTGGCCTCGCTGCTGCAGACCGGCAGCGTCACCTGGCTCTATTATTCCGACCGGCTGGTGGAAATGCCCCTGGGGGTATTCGCCATCGCCATCGGCACGGTGATCCTGCCCAGCCTGTCGAAGGACCATGCCGCGGATTCGCCCCGGGAGTTTTCCCGCACCCTGGACTGGGCCCTGCTCCTGGTGCTGCTGATCGGGTTGCCGTCCATGCTGGCGCTGATGGCGATCGCGGAGCCGCTGCTGGCGGCGCTGTTCCACTACGGCGAGTTCTCCGCCCGGGATGTGGAGCAGACCGCCATGTCGTTGCGCGCCTATGCGCTCGGGGTGCTGGCGTTCATGCTGATCAAGGTGCTGGCGCCGGGCTTCTTCTCCCGCCAGGACATGAAAACACCGGTGCGCATCGGCATTATCGCCATGGTCGCCAACATGGTGCTCAACCTGATGCTGGTCTGGACGCTCAAGCATGTGGGCCTGGCACTGGCCACGGCGCTGGCGGCCTGGATCAATGCCGGGCTGCTCTACCGGGGGCTGCGGCGCGAGGGGGTCTATCTGCCCGGGCCCGGCTGGCCGCGGATGCTGGTGCGTTTCCTGGTCGCCGGGCTGGTGATGGCCGTCGGCGTGCACTGGCTGGCCGCGCAGACCGATGTCTGGTTCACCGGCGCGGCGCTGGAGCGTGCCCTGTGGCTGCTGCTGGTGGTGGCGGCCGGCGCATTGCTGTACTTTGCCAGCCTGTTTGCCTTGGGCCTTCGGGTTCGGCATCTGCGCCGTGGTTGATCCGGCAAATCCACGGCCTGCTATAATCGCCGCTTCGTACGGGCAAGAGAGCAGCATGGAGCTGATCCGCGGTCTCCACAATCTGCGCGCGCGGCACCATGGCTGTGTGCTCACCATCGGCAACTTCGACGGGGTTCACTTGGGTCACCAGCGAATACTCGAGCGGCTGCGCGAGCAGGCGCAGCGCCGTGGGCTGCCCGCCACACTGATGCTGTTCGAGCCCCAGCCGGCGGAATTCTTTGCGCCGGAGCAGGCGCCGGCGCGGCTGATGCCCCTGCGCGACAAGGTGCGCGCACTGGCGTCCGCGGGCATCGACCGGGTGCTGTGCGTGCGCTTCGATGCCAGCTTCCGCGCCTACAGTGCCGAACGGTTCATCAGTGAACTGCTGCTCGAGGGGCTGGGTACGCATTTTCTGGTGGTGGGCGATGATTTCCGGTTCGGCGCCGGTCGCGAAGGCGATTTCGATCTGCTGCGCCGCGCCGGCGAGCAAGAGGGTTTCGAGGTGGAGGATACGCCCACCTGCACCCTGGATGGCGAACGGGTTTCCAGCACCCGGGTGCGCGAGGCGCTGGCGGACAACGACCTGGAGCGTGCAGCCGCCATGCTGGGCGGCCCCTACCGCATCAGCGGCCGGGTTCGCCATGGCGATGAACTCGGCCGCACCCTGGGCGTGCCCACGGCCAATCTGGCGCTGCGTCATCCGCGGCTGCCGATCCGGGGGGTCTATGCCGTGCGGGTGCATGGCGCCGGAGACCGGCCCCGCAACGCGGTGGCGAACGTGGGCCGGCGGCCCACGGTGGAAGGCGAGCGCCCCCGGCTGGAGGTGCACCTGCTCGATTACAGCGGCGATCTCTACCGCCGTCATCTGGAGGTGGAGCTCCTGCATTTTCTGCGTGACGAGCAGAAGTTCGATGGCCTGGACGCGTTGCGCGAGGCCATACACAACGACATCGACCAGGCCCGGCACTGGTTTGCCGAACAGTCCTGAAAGGCCTCTGACGAACAGGGCGCAAGGAATCCGTAATGACCGATTACAAGGCAACACTCAACCTGCCGGAAACGGCCTTTCCCATGCGTGCCGGGCTGGCGCGGCAGGAGCCCGAGCGCGCGAAGCAATGGCGCGAGCGGGACCTCTACGGAAAGGTTCGTGAACGCTTTGCCGGCCGCGAGAAGTTCGTGCTCCATGACGGTCCGCCCTACGCCAACGGCAGCATTCATATCGGCCATGCGGTCAACAAGATTCTCAAGGACATCATCGTCAAGTTCCGCACCCTGGACGGCTACGACGCGCCCTATGTGCCCGGCTGGGACTGCCACGGCCTGCCCATCGAGCACAAGGTGGAACAGAAGCTCGGCAAGCCCGGCCACAAGGTGGACGTGGAAACCTTCCGTGCCGAGTGCCGCCAGTACGCCGCTTCCCAGGTGGAGGACCAGAAGCAGGACTTCATCCGTCTGGGCGTGCTCGGTGACTGGGACAATCCCTACCTGACCATGAACTTCCGTTTCGAGGCGGACATCATCCGCGCGCTCGGAAGGATTATCGACAACGGTCACCTGGAAAAGGGTTTCAAGCCGGTGCACTGGTGTCTCGACTGCGCCTCGGCGCTGGCCGAGGCGGAAGTGGAATACCAGGAGAAGACCTCCGCTTCCATCGACGCCGGTTTTGCCGTGCTGGATCCGGAGGATTTCGTTCGGCGCGCCGGTGTGGCCGCGCAACAGCCGCAACTGGTGATCTGGACCACCACCCCCTGGACGCTGCCGGCAAACCAGGCGGTGTGCCTGCATCCGGAGCTGGACTATGTGCTGCTTTCCGGCGAGCACCATGGCGCGAAACGGGAACTGGTGGTGGCGGAGGCGCTGGCGGAATCCGTGGCCCAGCGTTGCGGGCTGGCAGGCGTGACCACCAGCGAAGCCTTTTCCGGTGCGGCGCTGGAAGGGCTGCAACTGGCCCATCCGTTTCTCGATCGCACTGTGCCGGTGATCCTGGGGGATCACGTGACCACCGAGGCGGGCACCGGCTGTGTGCATACCGCGCCCGGCCACGGCCAGGACGATTTCATCGTCGGCAAGCAGTATGACCTGGAAGTGGACAACCCGGTGCTCGACAACGGTCTCTTCCGCGAGGATCTTCCGGTGGTCGGCGGCGCCCACGTCAAGAAGGCCGACCCGCTGGTCCTCGAGACACTGGAGCAGAATGATCGGCTGCTTTCCAGCGAGAAGCTGCAGCACAGCTATCCGCACTGCTGGCGGCACAAGACGCCGCTGATCTTTCGCGCCACCGCCCAGTGGTTCGTGAGCATGGACAAGGCGGGCCTGCACGAGCGCGCCATGAAGACCATCGATGAAGTGCAGTGGCTGCCGGAATGGGGGCAGGTGCGCTTCAGCTCGATGATGGCCCAGCGCCCGGACTGGTGCATTTCCCGTCAGCGGGTCTGGGGCGTGCCCATGGCGCTGTTCGTGCACCGCGAGACCAGTGCACTGCATCCCGAGACACCGCGACTGATCGAGGAAGTGGCACAGCGCGTGGAACAGGAAGGCATCGATGCCTGGTTCCGGCTGGACGAGGCGGAGCTGCTGGGTGACGAAGCGGCCGAGTACATCAAGGTGCCCGACACCCTGGATGTCTGGTTCGACTCCGGTGTGACCCATTACTGCGTGCTGGACCAGCACCCGGACCTGCAGGTGCCCGCGGATCTTTACCTGGAAGGCTCGGACCAGCACCGCGGCTGGTTCCAGTCGTCCATGCTCACCAGCCTGGCGATTCGTGACGCCGCGCCCTACAAGACGGTGCTTACTCACGGCTTCACCGTGGACGAGCAGGGCCGCAAGATGTCCAAGTCCATGGGGAACGTGATTGCACCCCAGGAAGTGAACAACGAACTGGGCGCGGACATCCTGCGTCTGTGGGTGGCTTCCACGGACTACCGCGGCGAGATGGCCGTGTCGAAGAACATTCTCAAGCAGATGGCCGACGCCTACCGGCGGGTGCGCAATACCTCGCGCTTTCTGCTGGCCAATCTTTCCGGTTTCGACCCGGCGCAGCACGCCCTGGCCCCGGAGCAGATGCTGGACCTGGACCGCTGGGCGGTGGACCGGGCGGCGGTGCTGCAGGCGGAGATCCGCGAACTCTACGACGCCTATCAGTTCCACCAGGTCTATCAGCGCATCCATCATTTCTGCGCCATGGACCTGGGTGCCTTCTACCTGGACATCATCAAGGATCGGCAGTACACCACCCAGGCCGATTCGCGGGCGCGTCGCTCGGCGCAGACCGCGCTGTGGCACATTGCCGAAGCGCTGGTGCGCTGGATGGCCCCGCTGCTGAGTTTTACCGCCGAGGAAATCTGGGAGCACCTGCCGGGCGAGCGCGGCGAGTCCGTGTTCCTGGAAGAGTGGTATCCGGGCCTGTTCGAGCTGCCCGCCGATGCGCCACTGGACCGGCGCTTCTGGGCCACCGTGCAGCAGGTCAAGCAGGCGGTGAACAAGGCTCTGGAAGAAGCGCGCAACGAAAAGGTGGTCAAGGCGAACCTGTCCGCCGACGCGGTGCTCTATTGCACCGATGCGCTGCGCGAGACCCTGGCCCGGCTGGGCGAAGAATTGCGTTTTGTCACCATTACCTCCACCGTCGCGCTGCAACCGCTGGAGCAGGCGCCGGAAGGGCTGCCGGAGAGCCCGCTGGAGGGCCTGCGCGTGGCCATCACCGCCTCGCCGGAGACCAAGTGCGTGCGCTGCTGGCACCACCGCCCGGACGTGGGCGAACATGCCACGCACCCGGAACTTTGCGGGCGCTGCGTGGAAAACGTGGACGGTGAAGGGGAGCAACGGCTCCATGCCTGACTGGCGGAATCTCAGATGGCTGTGGGTCTCCGCCACGGTGGTGGTGCTGGACCTGTGGACCAAGTGGCTGGCCGAGGCGAATCTGGAGCGGTTCCGGCCCGTGGAGGTGTTGCCGTTCTTCAACCTGCGGCTGACCTACAATCCCGGCGCGGCCTTCAGTCTGCTGGCCGATGCCGGCGGCTGGCAGCGCTGGTTCTTCGCCCTGGTGGCGGTGGTGGCCTCGGTGGTGATCCTGGTCTGGCTGGTGCGCCTGCGCGGCGAGCGCATGGTGGCGTGCGGACTGACCCTGGTGCTGGGCGGTGCCCTGGGCAATCTCTGGGACCGGATCTTCCGGGGCGAGGTGGTGGACTTCCTCGATTTCCACTGGGCCGGCTGGCACTTTCCGGCCTTCAACGTGGCGGACATGGCCATTACCGTGGGTGCGGCCCTGCTGATCCTGGACCTGTTCCTCCACAAGGATACCCATGAGCACTGAAACCCGCCGGGCCGGCCCCGGCACCCGGATCACCCTGCATTTCACGGTGAGCCTTGCCGACGGCGCGGTGATGGATACCACCCGCAACGGCGAGGCGGCCACCTTCACCTGGGGCGATGGCTCCCTGCTGCAGGGGTTCGAACAGGCCCTGTCCGGGCTGGCTCCGGGGGACCGACGCAGTGTCTTTATCCAGGCTGATCAGGGCTTCGGGCCGCACAATCCCGACAATATCCAGCATTTTCCCCGCAAGGACTTTGCCCGCCACCAGTCTCTGGAGCCGGGGCTGGTCATGGAGTTCACCGACGCCTCCGGCGCCGGGGTGCCCGGCGTGATCCAGTCCGCCGACGAGCAATGGGTAACCGTGGACTTCAATCACCCCTTGGCGGGACGGGATCTCAACTTTGAAGTGGAGATCATCGATGTGCGCCCGGCGGATGAGCAGGGTGTGCGGGTGGTGTAAACAGGGGCAAGGGGCAAGGGGCAAGGGACAAGGGACAAGGATGCCGAGGCCGTCGTGAAGGGCCCATGGCGCTGCGGCAGGAGCGGTTCCTTGCCGGTCAAAGCTTGACAGCAAGTCCTCCGGCCCATGCTTGATGA
>SLJS01000187.1 GCA_007135015.1 Alcanivorax sp.
ATCACCGAGAAGCTGCAGAATATCTACTTCGATCTGGTGCGCGGCCGGCTCGACCGCTACGGCGAGTGGCTCACGCTGGTGGGCCCGGGCGGCGCACGAGGAACCGGATCCTGAACGGATCATTGCACTCCTGGGGACCTGTTGAGCCACCGTTGCAAACGGAGAAGGGCTCTTCATGGCAGGGCTTTGCTGGAGGGTCCCCTCTCCCCTGGTGGGAGAGGGACAGGGAGAGGGGGAGGAAGTACGGGAAAGCGTTTGAGCAGTGCGGCTTGCGTAGCTTCACCCTCACCCCAACCCCTCTCCCGTCAAGGGAGAGGGGCTTTTACGAGACCCTCCGCCGGGAAAGTAGCGTATCGGCACACCTGGCCAGCTCGGCCAGTCGTGACCGGGGGTGCGACAGTCTTGTCAGGAGCTGATCTTGGTACAGGTCCATAACGTCACGCCGCCACGCATTCTGGTTGTCGGCCCGTCCTGGGTGGGCGACATGGTCATGGCGCAGACGCTGTTCTCCGAGCTGAAAAGGCGCCGGCCGGACGCGGTGATCGATGTGCTGGCACCGCAGTGGAGCCAGCCGCTGCTGGCGCGCATGCCTGAAGTGCGCAATGCGCTGTCGCTGCCGTTCGAACACGGCGAGCTTCGGCTGCGCGACCGGCGCACCCTGGCGCGCACCCTGATCGGCGACTACGACCAGGCCATTGTGCTGCCCAACTCCTTCAAGTCCGCGCTGCTTCCCTTCTGGGCGAAGATCCCGAAGCGCACCGGCTGGCGCGGCGAAATGCGCTACGGTCTGCTCAACGACCTGCGGGTGCTCGACCGCGAACGCTACCCGCTGATGGTGCAGCGCTTCGTGGCCCTGGCGGGCGAACGCAAAGAGGCGCCGCCGCCACTGGAGACGATCCGGCCGCCGGCGCTGCAGGTGAATACCAGCAGCGCGGACCGCATCCTGCGCGGCATGGGGCTGCGTCAGGCGCTGCCGGTGCTGGCGCTGTGTCCCGGTGCCGAGTTCGGCCCCTCCAAGAAGTGGCCGGAGGAGCACTTTGCGGCGGTGGCCGCCCATCAGCTGGAGCAGGGCTGGCAGGTCTGGATTTTCGGCTCTCCCAACGACCGGGAAGTGGCGGCGCGCATTCGCGAGCAGGTTCCGGAGAAACTGCGCTGGCGTCTGCATGTGCTGGCCGGTGAAACCTCCCTGGAAGAGGCCGTGGACCTGATGTCGCTGGCCCATGCGGTGGTGAGCAATGACTCCGGGCTGATGCATATCGCCGCCGCCCTGCACCGTCCCCTGGTGGCGCTGTATGGCTCCACCTCCCCGGGCTTTACGCCGCCACTGCACCAGGACGTGGAGATCCTGCGGCTGGGGCTGGACTGCAGCCCCTGCTTCGAGCGCGAGTGCCCCCTGGGGCACCAGGACTGCCTGAAGAAGCTGGACCCGGATCGGGTCACCGATGCACTGGCACGGGTGGCGCCGCAGGAGTGGATGCGATGATTGCGTCGACTTCCGGTTCCGGGCGTTCTGCCCGGCGTGAGGGCTGATCATGCGCGTATTGCTGGTCAAGACCTCTTCACTGGGCGACATCATCCATACGCTGCCCGCCGTGACGGATGCCGCCCGGGCGATTCCGGAGCTTCGCGTCGACTGGGTAGTGGAGGAAGCCTTCGCGGAGATCCCCGGCTGGCATCCGGCGGTGGAGCAGGTGATCCCGGTGGCATTGCGCCGCTGGCGCAGGCATCCCCTGCGCGCGCGGCGCAGCGGGGAATGGGCGGCCTTTCGCAAACGTCTTGGCGAGCAGAATTACGACCTGGTGGTGGACGCCCAGGGCCTGCTCAAGAGCGCCTGGCTGACCCGTTACGTCGCCGCCCCGGTCCATGGCCCGGACCGGCATTCGGCCCGGGAGCAACTGGCCAGCCTGTTCTACGACCACCGCCATGCCGTGGACCCTGCACTGCATGCGGTGGAGCGCACGCGCCGGTTGTTCGCCGCCGCTCTGGGGTATACCCCCGAGCATGCCCGCCAGGACTACGGCCTGGATCCCGGGCGTTTTGCGCAGGAACTCCACGGGCCGGCGCCGGTGGTGTTTCTCCATGGCACCACCTGGCGCACCAAGCACTGGCCGGAAGCCTACTGGCGCGAGCTGGCCTGCCGGGTCGCGCAGGCGGGTTACCCGGTACGGATTCCCTGGGGCAATGACATCGAGCGCGAGCGCGCCGGGCGTATCGCCTCGGATCTGGCGGGGGTGGAGGTGCTGCCCCCCATGGATCTGGCCGGCCTGGCCCGGGTGCTGGCCGCCGCCCGGGGCTGCGTGGCGGTGGACACCGGCCCGGGCCATCTGGCCGCGGCACTGGGCGTGCCCACGGTGTCGTTATTCGGCCCCACCAGCCCGGGCCGAACCGGGGCCTGGGGCCCGGAGCAGATTCATCTGGCCTCCGACTTCCCCTGCGCTCCCTGCTTCAGCCGTACCTGCCGCTATCGCCCCACCCGGGCGGACCGTCGCCATCACGACCTGGAGGCGGAGCACCCGCTGTGCTTTACCCGCTTGCCACCGGCGCGGGTATGGGAGAATCTGCGGCGGATGCTGGAAGGGGTGAACCGGTGAAACTGGCTTTCTGCCTGTACAAGTACTTTCCCTTCGGGGGCATGCAGCGGGATTTCCTGCGTATTGCCCGCGAATGCCGGGACCGGGGGCATGCCGTGCGCGTCTATGTGCTCGAATGGGAAGGCGAAGTCCCCGACTGGCTGGAACTGGTCCGGGTGCCCGTCAAGGCGCTGGGCAACACCCGGCGCTACCGCGCCTACAGTCGCCGGGTGGCGGAGTATCTTTGCGCGCATCCGGTGGACCGGGTGGTGGGCTTCAACAAGATGCCGGGGCTGGACCGGTACTATGCCGCCGATCCCTGTTTCGAGGAAAAGGCGCGCACCCTGCGCGGGCCGCTGTACCGTTTCGGCGGACGCTACCGGCACTTCAGTCGCTACGAGCAGGCGGTCTTTGAGCCCGGCGGCTGCCCTGTGATCATGATCATTTCGCCGAAACAGCAGGAACAGTTCCAGCGGCATTACGGCACCGAAGACAGCCGCTTCCATCTGTTGCCTCCGGGCATCACCCCTGACCGCCGGGCGCCGTCGGATGCCGCCGAGCGCCGGCGGGCGTTTCGCCGCCGGTGGCAGCACGCGGACGATGACATGCTGCTGCTGCAGGTGGGCTCGGATTTCGTGCGCAAGGGGCTGGAACGAAGCGTCCGGGCAATGGCCGCGTTGCCGGCCGGGCAGCGGGAGAAAACCTGGCTGTATGTGATCGGCAAGGCGGACAGCAGGCCCTTTGCCAGACTGGCAAGACGGCTGGGCGTGGAAGAGCGGGTGCGGTTTCTCGGCGGGCGCGACGACGTGCCCGATTTCCTGCTGGGCGCGGACCTGCTGTTGCACCCGGCCCGTGACGAGACCGGTGGCATCGTGCTGGTCGAGGCCATGGTGGCGGGGCTGCCGGTCATTGCCACCGAGCTTTGCGGCTTTGCCCATCACGTTTCCCGCGCGCAGGCCGGTGTGCTGATTCCCTCGCCCTTTGAGCAGTCAGCACTGGACACCGCGGTCGAGCAGGCGCTGGGCGACCCCGAGCAACGGCATTGGTGGCAGCGCAACGGGCTGGCGTACGGCGAGAACGAAGAACTCTACCGCAGCGCACAGCGGGCCGCCGACATCATCCTGGAGGAGTGCCGGTGAAGCTTTTCCTGTTGCCCCCCTTTGACGACGACTGGTTCGCCCGGGATCCCTTTGCCGCGGTCGAAGCCCTGGACGGTGAGGTCTACCGGGCCCTGGAAGGCCGGTGCACCCTGCGTACCGAAGTGGCCGGGCAGCCGGTGTTCGCCAAGATCCATCGCGGCGTGGGCTGGTCGGAAATCCTCAAGAACCTGATCCGGCTTCGCTGGCCGGTGACCAGTGCGCTGAACGAATGGCGCGCCATCAGCCGGCTCGAGGAACTGGGGGTGGCCACCATGCGGGCCCTGGCCGCCGGCGAGCGTGGCGGCAATCCGGCCCGGCGGCATTCCTTTCTGGTGACCGCCGAGCTTGCGCCCACCATCAGTCTCGAAGACCTGACCCGGCACTGGCGCGAGGAGCCGCCGACACTCGCGCTCAAGCGCGCGGTGCTGCGCCGGGTAGCGTCCATGGTGCGGCGCATGCACGAGGGCGGCATGAATCACCGGGATTGCTACCTCTGCCACTTTCTTGTCCACGAGCCGATACCCGAAGATCCGCGTCAAATGAAGATCTCGCTGATCGATCTGCATCGCGCCCAGATCCGCCGGCGGGTGCCCCGGCGCTGGCGGGACAAGGACCTGGCCGCGCTGTATTTCTCCGCGCTGCCCATGGGGCTGAGCCGGCTCGAGAAGCTTCGTTTTCTCCGGCTGTACTTCGGTCGGCCGCTGCGTGACGTGCTCCGTGACGAGGCCCGCTCCCTTCGATGGCTGGAGCGGGAAGTGGTGCGCCTGGAGGACCGCTATTACCGGCGCTTTGCCCCGGGGGTGGAATCATGAACCGGCCCGCCGACATCGAATCCCTGCGCCGGGCCGGCCGTGCCGTGCAGTTGCCGCTGACCCTGGTGCTGCATGATGGCCGGCGCCTGGAGCTGGAGCAGATGCTGCGGCTGCTGCCGGGCAAGCGCATCGTCGCGCGCGGCAGCCTGGATGGGCAGCCGGTGCTGGCGAAAGTCTTTATCGCGGCCCGGGGTGCAAGGCGGCACATGCGCCGGGAACTGCGCGGCATTCATGTGCTCCATGACCGCGGGCTGCCCACCCCGCAACTCCTCGCCTCCGGCATGACGGGCAAGGCACCGGTCATTATCACCGAATGGCTGGATCGGGCGCGTACCCTCACGGATGTCCGTCGGACCCTGGATGGCGCGCCGTCGCGGGAAAGTCTGAATCGTTTCCGGCCGCTGATGAAGCTGGTGGCGGCCATGCATGTCCGGGGGGTGTGGCAGCGGGACATTCATTCGGGCAACTTCCTGGAGCATGAAAGCCGGCTGCTGATCATCGATGGCGACGAGGTGCGCAGTCGCGGAAACCGGCCTCTTTCCCCCGCCCGGGCCTGCGACAACCTGGGCCGGTTGCTGGCGGAGCTTTCTCCGGAACTGGACGGCCTTGTTTCGGAACTGCATGACGCCTACCGCCAGGCAGGCGGGCCGGATTTTTCCGAAGCGCGTCTTGCCACCGCCCGGCGTCGCCATCTCGAGCGGCGCACCCGCGAACGTCTGGCGCGGGTGGACCGGGACTGTTCGCGGTTCCGGGTGCGGGCGGACGCGCGCCGGCATGTCGTGGTGCGGAGGGAACTGGCCGAGGACCTTGCGCCCGTGTTGCATGACCCGGAGCAGTTCATGACCTCCGGGGAATGCCTCAAGCAGGGCGGCAACAGCACCGTGGTGCGCGCCCGGGTGGCCGGCCGGGATCTTGTGGTCAAGCGCTACAACCTGAAGAACCCGATGGTGCGCCTCCGGCGCATGCGCTATCGCTCCCGACCCTGGAACGCCTGGCGCGAGGGCAGGCGGCTGGAGATCCTGGGCGTGGCCACGCCGGCGCCACTGGCGCTGATTCGCGAACGCCGGCTGGGGCTCTATGGCCGGGCCTGGCTGATCACCGAGCATGTGCCCGGCCAGGATATCCGCGAGCGCTGGCGTGAGTACGAACAGGGCCCGCAGTTTCCGCAGGAGGACGCGCGGGTGCTGGGCGAGGCCTTCGACAGGCTGGACCGGGCCCGCGTCACCCACGGCGACATGAAGGGCAGCAATATCCTCTGGTACAAGGACATCCCGTACCTGACGGACCTGGACGCCATGAAGGCCCACCGCCGGGAGGAGTCCTTCCGCCGCGCCCGCGACGCCGACCGGCAGCGCTTTCTGGAGAACTGGCCCGAGGATGCACCGCTTCGCCAATGGCTGCATAATGCGCTACCTTTCGGCGGGGCCGAAAGGTAGCGGGCTTCGGGCTTCGGGCCGCGGGCTTCGGGCTGCGAGAGGCGAGAGGCGAGGGG
>SLJS01000155.1 GCA_007135015.1 Alcanivorax sp.
CCGGCGCCGGTAATGCCGCCGCCGATGACCAGCAGCTCGTGTTCCGTCTCCGCAAGGGTGGCGGGATCAGGACGTTTTCCCGGCATTTCTTTCCTCCAGCAGACAACCCGGATTCAGGTGGTGATCCGGGTCGAAGTGATCAAACAGATGTTCCAGCACGGCCAGGCCCTCCCGGGTCTTTTCCTGCTCCAGCCAGGGCGCATGGTCGCGCCCCACCCCGTGCTGGTGGCTGATGGTGCCGCCGCCGGCGACGATGGCACTGGATGCCGCCGACTTCATCGCCCGCCAGCGCGCAAGCGTGGTCTCATACTCCTCGCTGCAGCGGAACACATAGGTGGTGTAGAGACTGGAACCCTGGGGGTAGACATGGGAAAGATGGGTGAAGACATGGGCCGATTCGCCCTCGCCCGCATTCTCCCGGATGGCCGCCTCCACGCGCTTCATCAGTGCCGGGATCCGGGACCAGTCGGCGCAGGTTTCCAGGGTGTCCACCGCGTAGCCCTGCTCCCAGAGCCCGTGGCGCAGATAGGGTGAGCGGAACCGGGACTGTTCCCACTTGCGGCCCAGCGACCGGCCGATGGGCACACCCCGGGCCGCGCGGATACGACGGCGCGCCCGGGCCAGCAACTGGCGGCTGGCCGGCGCCTCGCCGGTGACCCCGAAGGTGAGCATGCATTTGTTTTCACCGCAGCCACGCAGCGCCAGATACCGCTCCAGCCAGCGCACCATGGATTCGTGGCCGGCCAGCGTCAGCTGGGTGCGGGTCTCCTCCGCATTGGAAAGACGCAGCATGGACAGCGGCAGGCGCGCCTGCGCCAGCTCCCGCACCAGTTGCATGCCCGTCGCCTCATCCGGCATGAAGGCCACATGGAAGGATTCGTGCTCCGGCACCGGGCTGACCCGGACCTTCACTTCCGTGATCACGCCCAGTCGTCCCTCGCTGCCCAGCACCAGCTCGCGCAGATCCGGGCCCGCCGAGGAGGCGGGAAAGGTGGGAAGCGCCAGGGTCCCCCTTGGCGTTTCCACCCGGCCGCCGGCGAACAGCTGCTCGATCCGGCCGTACAACAGGGATTGCTGCCCGCTGGAGCGGCTGGCCACCCAGCCGCCCAGGGTGGAAAACTCCCAGGACTGGGGAAAGTGGCCCAGCATGTAACCGTGCTCGCGCAACTGCGCCTCGAGCTCGGGCCCGGTCACGCCGGCGCCGAAGGTGGCCACCCGGCTTTCCCGGTCCAGCTCCAACAGCCGGTTCATGCGCGCCAGGGAAAGCGTGAGTACCGGCGCCTCGCCCTCCGGGGGGTTCACATGGCCGACCACCGAAGTGCCGCCGCCATAGGGAATCACCGACACACCCTGCTCCCGGGCCCAGTCAAGCAGCTCACGCACCTCATCACTGCTTTCGGGCCGCGCCACGCCGTCGGGAAAGCGCTCGAAGGCCCCGGAGCGCATGGCCAGCCAGTCCGGCAGGCTCTGTCCCCGTGCATGGCGCACGCGAGTCTCCGCATCGGTATCCACAAGAGGATGGGCAGGCAGCCGGCTTTCCGGAACCGAGGCCAGAACCGCCGTCAGCTCGGCATCGGCCAGCCGCCTGCCCTCGCCCAGCCGCTGTCGCAAAAATGTCTGCGCCGAGGGAGCAAGCGGATATTCGACCCTTTCATCACCCCAGCCATTCCAGCGTTGCATGCGGTTTCTCTCCGGTATTCGCGCCAGTGTATTCTGCGCAACACAGTGCCTGCCCGCACTGGCTCGCACTGCCAGCTTATGGACATTTTCGGACATCGCCGGCAGCGCCGATGCGGTAGAATCCCCGCAATCACAAAGGTTGTCGCAAAAGGCTACAGAAGCGCTGCCATAAGAGCCTTTTGCACAGCCTGCACAGGGTCGGGAGGCCAGTATGGAGGAACCGCGAACACTCCGCCCACAGGAAATTCCCCGGGCGGCGCATGTGCTGTCGCGAGCGTTCTATCACGACCCTTTTTGGCGCTGGCTTGCTCCGCCGGGTGCGCGCTATCGCCAGCGCCTGGAAAACGCCTTCGCCGCCCAGCTGCGCCTGCTCGCCCTGCCCCGTGGCCTGGTCCTGAGCGCACCCCAGCTTGCCGGCCTGGCCCTCTGGTCGCCTCCGGGCACCTGGGATGCGGGTGTGGTCATGCAACTGCGCTCGTTGCCCACGCTGCTCTCGGTATGCGGCCCGGCAAGGTTTCCGTCCCGCATGCGGGGGCTGCGGCAGATCCAGGCCATGCATCCCCGCGCGCCCCACTGGTACCTGCAGGTCCTGGGCGTCGATCCCGAGGAACGGGGGCGAGGCTGGGCACGACGGCTGCTGCAACCGGTGCTGGAGCGTTGTGACCGGGAAGCAATGCCCTGCTGGCTGGAAACCGCCGCCGAGGAGAACCTCTCCCTGTATCGGCGCTTCGGTTTCGAGGTCACCGATGCAATACAGCTTCCCGCCCAGGGCCCTTCCCTGTGGGGCATGTGGCGCCCTGCAGGCGGAAAGAATAACCTATAGTTCACCTAAAGTCTTATTTGTAACCTGCTGATCATAAAGCGGTTGCGTCCTGTATTTGAAGTGTAGCCCCAGCGTCAGAAACACCCGACTCCTTTCCCCCTTGCCCCTTGTCCCTTGCCCCTTGCTCCTTCTTCCCCTGCCCCTTCCTCAATTATCTCTTTCCCGAATTTTCCCACAGGGTTATCTTTGGCGTTCCGATGACACCACTATCGTGAACGCCCGCATCGGAACCACCGATAAAGACACAGGAGTACAGCATGCACAAGGCCCCTGGTTTCCTTGCACTGGTCATCGCCCTGACCCTGGGAGGCTGCACCACCATCAATCCCTACACCGGCGAGGAACAGCGCGCCAAGGCCACCACCGGCGCCGGCATCGGCGCGGTCGTGGGCGCCCTGGCGGGGATTGCCACCGCCGACGGCTCCCGCGAACGCAAGAAACGGGCTCTGCAGGGTGCCGGCATCGGCGCCCTCGCCGGCGGCGGCGTGGGCTTCTACATGGACCAGCAGGAAGCCAAACTGCGCCAGGAACTCGAGGCCACCGGCGTCTCGGTCACCCGCCAGGGCGACCGGATCATCCTGAACATGCCCGGCAATATCACCTTCGGGGTGGATGAATACAACGTCCAGCGGGATTTTCTTCCGGTGCTGGAGTCCGTGTCCAAAGTGCTGGAAGAGTATGAATCCACCATGATCGAGGTGGCCGGTCATACCGACAGCACCGGGGGCCGGCAGTACAACATGCTGCTGTCCAAGAACCGGGCCCAGTCGGTGGCGGACGCACTGATGGAATTCGGCGTCCAGCCGGTACGCCTGGACGTGGTCGGCCACGGCCCCACCCGCCCGGTGGCCTCCAACGAAACCGCCAGCGGCAGATCCCAGAACCGCCGGGTGGAACTCACCCTGCTACCCTACACGGAATGAGTTTGAGCTGCGGGCTACGGGCCGCGGGCCTCGAGTGCGGGGAGCCTCCAACCCGCAGCCCGCAGCCCGAGGCCCGAAGCCCTACTTGATTCGCCAGACCGCAATGGAGAGCGGCACCAGCAGCGCAACTACCAGCCAGTACGGCGACAACGGATTGATCTGGTAGAGGCCGGTGCCCACCACCGGCCCGACGATAAAACCCAGCGCCGGGCAGGCGCTCATCAGCCCGGCCACTGCGCCCTGTTCATGATTGCCCACGCGCAGGCTGGCCGCACTGCTCACACCGGGCATGCCCAGTCCCAGCCCCAGTCCCAGCATGATCACCGCAATGGTGACCTGCAGCTGGTCCGGGGCCCGGATCAGCACCAGCACCGCCGCGAGCATCACCGGCATGGCCAGGCGCAGCAGCGCCCGCGGCGACCAGCCCAGTTTCTGCACCACCACGCCCTGGGCGGTCAGTGAGGCCAGGGCGGCAAGCATCATCGCCAGGCCCACCCCACCGGCCGCCTCCGCCGGGCTCATGGCGAACCGGTCCTGGAAGAGAAAGCCCAGGGTCTGCTGCACCAGCGCAAAGGCCATGAACATCAGAAAGCCCACCAGCAGCACGCTTACCAGCCGACGGTCCAGCCAGGCGGCAAAACTGCCCCGCATGGCCTCTCCCACGGAAAACGGCTGCGCCAGGGGGCCGCGCCGCAGGATCCAGGGCGACTCGCGCAGCGCCGCCAGGGCGAACAGCCCCATCACTGCGGTCACCGAGGCCGCTACATACAGCGGCAGCACCAGACTCAGCGTCGCCAGCAGCCCGCCCACGGCCGGGCCGAGCACGGTGCCCAGATTATGGGCCGCACCGATACGGCCCATGCCCCGGGTACGTCCTTCGGCGCTGGTGATGTCGGCCATGTAGGCCGCCGCCGCGGGAGGCGTGCCCGCCATCAGCGCCGCCTGCACCACCCGGCTGGCCACCAGGGCGAACAGCAGCGTCAGCCCGCCGAGAAGGCCCTGAATGCCCAGCCAGAAGATACTGGCGAACACCACCGTGCCCACCGTATAGCCGGCCAGCCCGAACACCAGCACCGGCTTGCGTCCCAGATGCTCGCTGAAGCGTCCCCATACCGGGCTGGCCAGGGCAAACATCAGCGAGGAACAGCTGATGATGATGCCCACCTGGATATCCGCCATGCCCGCGGCCCGGCCCAGGGAAGGCAGGATGGCGAAGACCAGGGTCTGGCCCATGCCGGTGGCCACCACGGCGGCCAGCAGGATCGCCTGGGTGCCGGGACGCGGCAGATCCCTTGCCGGTTCGTCAGTCTGTTCTTCACTGCTCATCGATTACCGCCCGAATCCGACACCCGCTCGCAAGGCACCGCTGCTGCAACTTTGCCATTCCCCCGCCCCGGATCGGTCCCGTACAGGGCTCCGCTCGCGTAGAATGCTCCATCCCGTTCAACTTCCACTGACCCGATAACGGTGCCCGCGGATGAATCAGACCGAGACCCTGGGCGACTGGCTGGACGCCCGCCCCTTTACCCTGGCCATGTCCTCGGGCTTTTTCTCCTTCTTTGCCCACCTGGGCATGCTGGATGCCCTGCTGACACGGGGAATCGTCCCGGCGCGGGTCACCGGCAGCAGCGCTGGCGCACTGGTGGGCGGCTGCTGGGCCGCCGGCGTGGCCCCCGCGGAGCTGGAAGAGCGGCTGATGGCCCTGCGCCGGCAGGATTTCTGGGATCCCGCCCCGGGCCCCGGCCTGCTGCGCGGAGACCGCTTCCGAACCATTCTTCGCGAGCTGGTGGAAAACACCCGCCTGGAAGACACGGCGGTGCCCTTCTCGCCTTCCGTCTGGTCGCTGAAGCAGCGCGCTACCCTGGTCCCCGACCAGGGTGAGCTGGTGGAGACCCTGTACGCCTCCTGTGCCGTACCACTGCTGTTTCATCCCGGCCGGCTGCCAAGCGGCCTGTGCTGGGACGGCGGCATTGGCGACCGGCCCGGGCTGGCGGCCACAGGGGCCGACGAGCAGGTGTTCTGTCATCATATTCTTTCCCGTTCTCCCTGGCGGCGACGCAATTCACCGGCACTGCGGATCCCGCAAGGCCCGCAGCGCGCGGCACTGGCCATTGAGGGGCTGCCCCGCAGCGGCCCCGGCCGGCTCGACGCCGGTCGCCAGGCACTGCATATCGCCCGTGAGGCCACCGCCCGGGCCCTGGATACACCATTGAAGGACGGCATTGTACGGATTCGCGGATGAGAGGGCGCCCCTTCGGGGCGCGCGTTCTCGGTAGTCGGTGGTCAGTGGTCGGAAAGGAAAGCATCCCGTCCCGGACCTCTGGCCATAAGTGAATGGTTTCCTTCCAACTTGGAAGCCTGTCGCAAAAGATCATGCAGACACGGCCTTTTGCTGGAGGGTTCCCTCTCCCCTCGTGAGCCTGTCGCAAAAGGGTTTGTGGGAGCGCACCTTGGGTCGCGAAGAACCCGGCACCGTCCTGGAACCCAGGGCCTTCTCGGCCTTGCTGGAGGGTCCCCTCTCCCCACCGGAGGGTGTCGTAAAAGCCTTGTTCATTGCTGCGGCATTTGCGATTGGA
>SLJS01000112.1 GCA_007135015.1 Alcanivorax sp.
CGCGAGGGGGAGGGCCGGGGTGGGGGCGCGGCGAAGCCGCGCAAGCCCCGCAATACGCCGTTGGCCGCCTGTGGCGGCCTCCCCCTCCATACCTCCCCCTTCGCAGGGGGAGGCCTCCAATCGTGAACGCGGGGGCAGTCAGTAAGGGTTTTCACGACACCCTCTTGATGAGGGTGTCGTGAAAACCCTTGCTTCGGTGCAGGAATGGACTCTGGACCGCCAACCACGCACCAGGGCGGAGTTGGAGGTTCTCGCCAGGGCGTTCTTTCATGCGCTCGTTTTCCGGCCTGCCGGCCGGGTTCCCGCCTGAATTCGCCTGCGCAGGGGTCGGCTCCAAAAGGGCCCAAAATGCACACGCGCCTCGCGGCGCTCTGTGTGCGTGGCCTTCGGCCACGCAAGCGCGATTCAGCACTTTCCGTATTTCCCACCCTTTGCTTCAGGGGCCTGCAACCTGGACAGATGTTCTATCTGACCGCTGACAACCGCCCGCCGACTACCGGCCCGAAGGGCCCTCGGCGGGATCCTGGCGATAGAAAGCGGCAAGGTGGGCGTACACCGCCGGCCAGGTCCGTTGCAGGTGCCGGGGCGTCTCAAAAAAGACTTCGCTGGCCACGGCGAAGAATTCGCCCGGGTCTTCGAGAGCATAGGGGTCGATAGGCGGGTCGCTGTCCGCCTCCACCGCGGACTCCAGTTCTTCCCAGGCGGTGCTGAAATCCCGGTGCCAGGCCACCGGGTCGATGTCCCGGTGCAGCGGCGGCGCTCCATTGGGGCCGTCGTGACGCATGTCCAGCTTGTGGGCCAGTTCATGGATCACCACGTTGTAGCCGGGTTGGTGGCCGGCGCGTTCGACCTCCTGCCAGGACAGGATCACCGGCCCGTCGGACCAGGCCTCGCCACCCAGCGGATGACGGTCCAGGTGCACGATGCCGTATTCATCCTCGGTGACATGGGGCGGGACGAAGGGTTGATCATAGACGATGATACTGGACCAGTCGCCGTACCAGTCCAGGTCCAGGCCCAGCACCGGCACCACGGCCATGGTGGCGATGCGCAGGCGCATGAAGTCATCCAGCACCATGTTGCCGCCGGGCGCGATGTGCTTGCGCATCAGAAAGCGCATGGCGGTGTCATGGAGCAGCCTGCGCTGCGCGCCCTGGTAACGCTGCGCCACCGCCCAGTCGGCGATGGCGTTTTCCCAGGCAGGGTGCGGCCAGCCAAGCGCCGCCAGCCGGCGATTTTCCCGCCAGTGACGCAGACGTTTCAGCATGGCCGGCCCATCAGATTTCCCGGGTTTCGCGGAAACGTACCTCGGGGTGACGCTCGATCGCCAGATCCAGATTCACCCGGGTGGGCGCCAGATAGGTGAGATGTCCGGCTCCGTCCTCGGCCAGGTTCTCGTAGGCCTTGTTGCGCAGCTGCTCGAGCGCCTGATCATCCTGTGCGTCCACCCAGCGGGCGGTATAGACATTGACCGCTTCGTACTGACACTCCACCCCGTATTCGTTCTTCAGGCGCGCTGCCACCACGTCGAACTGCAGCATGCCCACGGCGCCGAGGACCATGTCGTTGTTGCGAAGCGGCATGAACACCTGCACCGCGCCCTCTTCGGACAGCTGTCTCAGGCCCTTGTGCAGCTGCTTGCTCTTGAGCGGGTCCTTCAGCACCACGCGACGAAAGAGTTCCGGGGCGAAATGGGGAATCCCGGTAAACCGCAGTGATTCCCCTTCGCTGAAAGTGTCGCCGATCTGGATGGTGCCGTGGTTGTGCAGGCCGATGATGTCGCCGGCAAAGGCTTCGTCCACATTGTCGCGCTCGCCGGCGAGGAAGGTCAGCGCATCGGAGATGCGGATATCCTTGCCGGTGCGGCACTGTCTCAGGCGAACCCCCTTGCGATATTTTCCGGAGCACAGGCGCACAAAGGCGATCCGGTCGCGATGCCTGGGATCCATGTTGGCCTGGATCTTGAAGACAAAGCCGGTGAACTTTTCCTCCTCGGCCTCCACGGTGCGCTCCAGCGCTTCGCGCGGCTGCGGCGACGGTGCCCACTTCACCAGGCCGTTGAGCATGTGATCAACGCCAAAGTTGCCCAGTGCCGTGCCGAACCAGACCGGCGTGAGCCGGCCGGCGAGAAAGCGCTCCGGGTCGAACTCGTGACTGGCGCCGCGGACCAGCTCCAGCGCCTCGCGCAGCTCCGCGGCATAGTCCGCGCCCACGGCCTCGTCCAGTTCCGGATTGTCCAGACCCTGGACCGCGCGTTGCTCCTGGATGGTGTGACCCTGTCCACTCTTGTAGAGATAACTGGTGTCTTCAAGCAGGTTGTAGACCCCCTTGAAGTTCTTGCCCATGCCGATGGGCCAGGTCACCGGCGCGCACTCGATCTTCAGTACATCCTCGATCTCGTCAAGCACTTCAATGGGGTCTCGCACTTCCCGGTCGAGCTTGTTGATGAAGGTAAGAATGGGGGTGTCGCGGAGACGGCATACGTCCATGAGCTTGATGGTGCGCTGCTCCACGCCCTTGGCCCCGTCGATCACCATCAGCGCCGAGTCCACGGCGGTCAGGGTGCGGTAGGTGTCCTCGGAAAAGTCCGCGTGGCCGGGGGTGTCGAGCAGGTTCACCATGGCGTCACCAAAGGGGAACTGCATCACCGACGTGGTCACGGAGATACCACGCTGCTTTTCCATTTCCATCCAGTCGGACGTGGCGTGCACGCCGGATTTCTTCCCCTTGACGGTACCCGCCAGCCGGATCTGGTTGCCGTAGAGCAGCAACTTCTCCGTGATGGTGGTCTTGCCCGCGTCCGGGTGGGAAATGATCGCGAAAGTACGTCGCCTGCGGATCTCGTCGCTCGGACTCATGGATTCTCCTGGCTGCAGCGCGGCGGAGTATAGCAGAGCACGGCTGCTATGCAGCCTTCCAGCACGGGTGCTTCGCACCCTCCCGGCACGCTCCCTTCGGTCGCTTCCAGCACGTCGCCTGCGGCGACTTCCAGTGCTGGAATGCCCGCAGGGCCGTGCTCCTTCATAAATTCTTCTGCATCAGGACCGCGTCCTCGCGGCCCTGGCGGGCGCGGTAATAGTCCCGGCGAAAGCCTGTCTCCTCGAAGCCGAGTGCCCGGTAGAGCCGCATGGCGGCGGTGTTGCTGCGGCGTACCTCCAGATACAGGCTGGTCGCGCCCTCCTGCCGGGCGCGCTGCAACGCCATGGTCAGCATGCCCCGGGCCAGGCCCTGGCGGCGCCAGGAGGGGGACACACCCAGGTTCAGCAGGTGAGCTTCGTCCAGCACCGCCGAGAGCACCTGGAAGGCGATGATCTCGCCGCGGGCCAACACCACGTCACAGAGATACCCGGAATCCAGGCATTCGCCGAACTGGGCGGCGGACCAGGGGGTGAACTGCGAGACTTCCTCGATGGCCGCCACGCCGGGGATGTCGGCGTGGCACATGGGACGAAGCAGGCAACCGGGTGGTAACGAGGCCTCAGCCATGAAAGCCGGCCCGCACCATGGCCTGCCAGCTGCGCCGCTTGTGCTCGAACGGGGCGGCAAGCATTTCCGCCGGAGAGCTGACCGCAAGCATGCGTCTGCCGTCCGACTCGCAGGGCCGGTAACGCTCCAGCCGCGCAACCAGCTCCGCCAGTGATTCCTCCACGCACAGCAGCAGGCGGCGCCCGCCCAGTTCGCCCAGAAAGGCGTTCAGCACTTCACCGGCCTGCCCGCGGTCCATCGGCTGCGAGGGCGTCAGCGGGCAGACCAGCCGCCGGGGCTGGCCGGGCTGCGCACCCCATATGCGCAACAACGCCGCAAGCAGCCGGGCTTCCTCGCGTCCCGGGCCCGGCGCGTCCGCGGCGGACAGCTGGAACACCAGCCAGAGCTCTCCCGCCTGAAAGGCATTCAGAGCAAAGCGCACCCCTTTGTCGGCGGACGCCGCCGACGCGGCGGGTTGTGGCGCGGGTGAAGAGGCAACCTCGCCGTTCCCGGCGGACGGCGGGGGCTGCCTTTCAAGCTGCTCCTGGATCTGTTCGGCGGGATGATCCGGCTCCGGCTCGGCCGGCCATTCCAGCTCCGGAGTCGGCGCGGCGCCAGGCAGGCGATGACGCGCCACCCAGGGCGTCAGGCCCATGGCCCGCAGCCAGGACTGGCGTTGCGGTTCATTCACCACGGCCACCCTCCATCATCCGCCGGGAACTCATACATCCGCCGCCTGGGGATGGGAACGGGACGGCCCCGACACGAAATGATTCAGCGCATCCAGATAGGCCTTGGCCGAGGCAGTGATGATATCCAGATCAGCCCCGTGGCCGTTGACGATGCGCCCGCCCTTCTCCAGCCGTACCGTGACCTCGCCCTGGCTGTCGGTGCCCGCGGTGATCGCGTTGACCGAGTAGAGCTTGAGTTCGGCGTGGCTTTGCGCGATCTCCTCAATGGCGCGGAGCGTGGCATCCACGGGGCCGGCGCCGGTAGCCTCGGCCTGGTGACTTTCCCCTTCCACGGAAAGCACTACCCGGCAGCGCGGTATCTCGCCGGTATGGGCGCTGATATCCAGCTCCAGCAGCCGGTAGTGGTCCCGCTCGGTGGCCTTGCGGGCATCGGTAATCAGCGCCTGCAGGTCCTCATCGAAGACTTCGTGCTTCTTGTCCGCCAGCGACTTGAAGCGCTGAAAGGCGTCCTTCATTTCCTCGTCGGAGGCGAACTGCACGCCCAGCTCTTCCATGCGCGAGCGAAACGCGGCGCGGCCGGAATGCTTGCCCAGCACCATGCGGTTGGTGTGCCAGCCCACTTCCTCGGCGCTCATGATCTCGTAGGTCTCGCGGTGCTTGAGCACGCCGTCCTGGTGAATGCCCGACTCGTGCGCAAAAGCGTTGGCGCCCACGATCGCCTTGTTGGGCTGCACGGGAAAGCCGGTAATGGTGGATACCTGTTTGGATGCGGGAACGATCTCGCGGGTTTCGATGCCCGTGTCCACCGGAAAGGCATCCCGGCGGGTGCGCACCGCCATGACGACCTCCTCCAGCGCAGCGTTGCCGGCCCGCTCGCCCAGGCCGTTGAGGGTGCACTCGACCTGTCGCGCACCATGGGTGACCGCCGCCAGGGAATTGGCCACGGCCAGGCCCAGGTCATTGTGGCAGTGCACCGAGAAAACCGCCTTGTCGGAATTCGGGATGCGCTCGCGCAATTCGCCGATCATGGCACCGAACTGTTCGGGAATGGCGTAGCCCACGGTATCGGGGATGTTGATGGTGCGCGCACCCGCTTCGATGGCCTGCTCGATGATGCGACAGAGGAAATCCATTTCCGAGCGGCCCGCGTCCTCGCAGGAGAACTCCACATCGTCGATGCGATTGCGCGCATGGCGCACCGCTTCCACCGCCGCCTCGATCACCTGATCCGGTTCCATGCGCAGCTTGTGCTGCATGTGGATGGGGCTGGTGGCAATAAAGGTATGAATGCGCCCGGAGGCCGCGCCGGCCAGCGCGTCGCCGGCGGCGTCGATATCCGGCTGGCGGGCACGGGCCAGCGAGCAGATGGTGGACTCGCGCACGGTTTCGGCAATGGCCTTCACCGCCTCGAAGTCCCCCCGGCTCGCCGCGGCGAAACCCGCCTCGATCACATCCACGCGCATGCGCTCCAGCGCCCGGGCAATGCGCATTTTCTCGTCGCCATCCATGGTGGCGCCGGGACTCTGCTCCCCGTCACGCAGGGTGGTATCAAAAATGATCAGCCGTTCCTTTTCGGTCATGCAGCGTGTTCTCCGGATGCGGTTGATTGAGGGCATTCTAGCGTATATCCCCTCCCCCTTGCGCCCTCCCCCGAGCGAGGGTGCCGCAAAAGGGGTAATCGATGATCGGATCGGAAACCTTCTCTTTGTGGGAGCGGGGTTTGC
>SLJS01000359.1 GCA_007135015.1 Alcanivorax sp.
AGGGACCCAATCACGACTCAGCCAGGCATTGTACAACTCAATGAGTTGACTCAGCTCAGGCTGAAAATTACTCCCAGCACAGAGCAGAGCCCACACGTTTGTCTGACCAGATTGTTAAAGAGCAAGCGGGACCTGGGCCCCGTCGAGAGAGCGGCTATTCTACTCGCGAGCCGTTTTCTGTCAAACACTTTCTGCCGGTTTTTCGGATTCCCGGGCGGCTCATACCAGCCGCACCCGGGCAATCTTCTTCTTGCCCGCCTGGATGACCCTTTCCTCGCCAGCGGCCAGGGTCTGGATGGAGCCCGCTGGCGCACCATCTATATAGACCACCCCGCGCCCGAGCATGTCCTTGGCGGCCTTGCCGTTCTGGGCCAGCCCGGCCAGCCGGAGCACCGTGGGCAGGGGCAACTCCGACTGACCCTGTGTGTCCACCTCCACTTCGGGCAGATTCTCGGGAATCTCACCCAGGGCAATCTGGTTGCCGGCGGAACGGGGGGCCGCTTCGGCCGCGGCGGCATCATGAAAGCGGGTGATCATTTCCTCCGCGAGCAGCTCCTTGGCCTGCTGGGGGGTGCCAGCCTCTTCCGCCTGCCGTCTCAGCTTCTCCACCTCCGCCATGTCCCGGGCACTGAGCAATTCGAACCAGCGCCACAGCAGGTGGTCCGGCACCGAAAGAATTTTCCTATACATCTCACCAGGCGAATCGTTAACCCCTATGTAGTTGCCCAGCGACTTGGACATCTTCTGCTCGCCGTCCAGCCCTTCCAGCAGCGGCAGCGTAATACAGACCTGACAGGCCTGGCCGTAGTGGCGCTGCAGAGTCCGCCCCATCAGCAGGTTGAATTTCTGGTCGGTGCCGCCCAGCTCCACGTCCGCCTCCAGCGCCACCGAGTCATACCCCTGAACCAGCGGATAGAGAAACTCGTGAATGGCAATGGACTGGTTGGCCTGGTAGCGCTTGTGGAAATCATCGCGCTCGAGCATCCGGGCCACCGTGTACTGGCCCGCCAGCCGAATCATGTCCGCGGCGGACAGATCGTTCATCCAGTCGGAGTTGAACACCACACGGGTTTTCTCCGGATCCAGGATCCGGAATACCTGATCGCGGTAGGTCTGGGCATTTTCGGCCACCTCTTCCCGGGTCAGCGCCGGACGAGTGGCGCTTTTGCCCGACGGGTCGCCAATCATGCCGGTGAAATCGCCGATCAGGAAAAGTACCTCGTGGCCGAGCACCTGGAACTGGCGCAGCTTGTTGAGCAGCACGGTGTGCCCGAAATGCAGGTCCGGCGCCGTGGGGTCGAAACCGGCCTTGATCCGCAGCGGGCGGCCCTCCCGGAGCTTCTCGGCCAGTTCCTCTTCGGGGATGATCTCCTCGGCACCACGACGGATCAGCGCCAGCGCCTCTTCAAGATTCGACATGCCTACCCCTTCACATACCGGTGCGATTGCCCGAAGGCGCGCAATTGTAGCACTTGATACCGGTTGTGGAAGGCAGGTATCTTTGATCTGGCTATAGGCATTCCCAAAATGAACAACAACTTGGGTTACCAATTTAAAGGATCCCTCCAGCATGGGCGCACATCCTCGACCCCTTTCGTTCCTGCTGCGGCACTTTCCGCGCGGCCACCTTACCGCTGGCGCCGCACTGGCCGCCCTGGTGACTTTCGCACTGATTCTGCCGGAATCCGGCGCTTCCAGCGGCGAAGCCGAACGCAATGTCCGGGCCAGCCTGGAGCTGCCGCCCCCGGAAGAGCGCACTCGCCAGGCGGGGTCCGAAAAGTCGGCCGGGCAGGAAGAAGCCCGCCTGGAATGGAAGGAACTGGAGGTCCGTAGTGGCGACACCCTGGCCCGTCTGCTGGGTGCGCAGGGCGTGCCGGCGGGTGAGGTTCACCGCCTGGTTACCGCCGATGAGCGCCTGAAAAAGCTGGCGCGCATCCGCCCCGGCGAGACGCTGCGCATCGGCCTGGACGAGCAGGGCACGCTCCAGGCGCTGGAGTACCGCCTGAGCCGCGTGGAGGCCCTGCACGCGAACAAGACCGAGGGCGGCTGGCAGGCCCGGGAAGAAGTGCGCGAGTATGAACGCCAGCTACGCTACACCCGTGCGACCATTGACGATTCCCTCTTCATGGCCGGCCAGCGTGCCGGAATGAGCACCGGTACCATCATGCAGCTGGCACGCATCTTCGGCTGGGATATCGACTTCATCATGGATATCCGCAAGGGGGACGAGTTCCAGGTGCTTTACGAGGAGCTTTTCCTGGACGGCGAAAAAGTGGGCGAAGGCAACATCGTCACCGCCGAGTTCCACAACCGCGGACGCGAAATCGCGGCATTCCGCTACGAGCTGTCCAGTGGTGACGTCGACTATTTCGACTTCGAGGGCAACTCCATGCGCCGCGAGTTCATTCGCAACCCGGTGGACTTCACCCGCATCAGTTCCCGCTTCAATCCCAACCGGCGCCATCCCGTGCTCAACACCATGCGCGCCCATCGCGGAGTCGATTACGCCGCCCCCACGGGCACCCCGGTCCGCGCGGCCGGCGACGGCCGGGTCGAATACGCCGGCCGGCGCGGCGGCTACGGCAACGTGGTCATCATTCGCCACGGACAGAAGTACAGTACCCTGTACGCGCACCTCAACCGGTTCCATGTACGCACCGGCGCACGGGTACGTCAGGGTCAGACCATCGGCACCGTGGGCATGACCGGCATGGCCACCGGCCCCCATCTGCATTACGAATTCCGGGTCAACGGCCAGCACAGGGACCCCCTGCGGGTGGAGTTGCCCCAGGCGGATGCCCTGCCGCGGGAGGAACGCCGGAACTTCCTGGTCCAGGCCAACCGCCTGCGCAACCGGATGGCCCTGCACCGGGAGGCCTTCACCCTTGCCCAGAACACCGAATAAGGGCCTCTATGCAGGGTTGATGTCCGGCACCAGCGCTGACGCCATTGACGCGGCACTGGTCGATACCGACGGTCACCAGTGCCGGGTGCTGGCAACCCACTCCATCACCCTGCCCGAAACCCTGCGTAACCAGGTGCTCGCGCTGTGCGCCCCGGGCACTGACGAACTCGACCGTGCGGGCACCGTCCAGCGGCGCCTTGGCAGCCTTTTCGCGCAGGCGGTGCGGGAGCTGCTCCACGGCAGCGGCCACCGCCCGGAACAGGTCGTCGCCATCGGTTGCCATGGACAGACGGTCCGCCATCGCCCGGGCCGGGAAGGCTTCAGCCTCCAGCTGGGCAGCGGCGACGTGATCGCCTCGGAAACCGGGATCCCCGTCGTCACCGACTTCCGCAACCGGGACATGGTCCTCGGCGGACAGGGCGCCCCCCTGGTACCCCGCTTCCACCAGCGCCTGTTCGCCCGGGCGGGTGAGCGCAGAACCGTGCTCAATATCGGCGGCATGGCCAATGTCACACTGCTGGACGGCGAGCGCCTGGCCACCGGCTTCGACACCGGCCCCGGCAATGTGCTGCTAGATGAATGGTGCCATCGGCATACCGGAAAGCACTGCGACGACAATGGCGACTGGGCACGCTCCGGCGCCCCGCTGCCGGCACTGCTCGAACAACTGCTCGCCGAGCCCTATTTCTCCAGACTTCCGCCCAAGAGCACCGGCCGGGAGCACTTCAACAGCCGCTGGCTTTCTGCATACCTGCATGGTGACGAGTCCGCCGAGGACGTCCAGGCCACGCTCACCGAGCTGACCGCAATGACCATCGCCCGGGCACTGGCCGATTTCGCCCCGGACCGGCTTCTCGTCTGCGGCGGAGGGATTCACAACGGGCTGCTGATGGAGCGGCTGGCCGTGCACCTGCCGGATGCGGCCATCCTGTCTACCGCCGAGGCGGGGCTGGACCCGGACTGGGTCGAGGCCGCCGCCTTTGCGTGGCTGGCCTGGGCACGGATGACAGGGGTGCCGGGAAATGCTCCGGAGGTCACCGGCGCCAGCCGGGAGGCGGTACTGGGCGCGGTCTACGCCCCCTGACGAAGCCGCGGCCACCATGGCTTCCGGCACAGACCAGTCGGTTGGCCGTAAAAATCAATTTCCTTCCTCCGGCGGCCATATCCCGCCTGCCCATGGAGTGACTAGACTGTCTGCGATGATGACCGAAAGGTCCCCTGGCGAGCAGACAGCAGGAGTGCACTGACATGACCAGCCAACCGCCCATTGATAACAGTACAAAGGTTCTTGATGCCGTGATCATCGGCGCCGGCTTCGGCGGCCTGTGCATGGGCATCAAACTGCGCGAACAGGGCAGCAACAATTTCGTGATCCTGGAAAAGGACAGCGACGTGGGAGGCACCTGGCGGGACAATACCTACCCGGGCTGCGCCTGCGATGTGCAGTCCCACCTGTACTCGTTTTCCTTCGAGGGCAAGGCGGACTGGACCAAGCGCTACGCGCCCTGGTACGAGATCAACGACTACATCCAGAACACCACCGAGAAGTACGGAATGCGGCCCTTTATCCGCTTCAATCAGGAAGTAAAGGAAGCGCACTACGACGACGCCAGCGCCACCTGGACGGTGCGCAGCAAGGCGGGCGAGACCTTTGTCTGCCGCCACTTCGTCATCGCCACCGGCCCCCTGCATGTCCCGTCGATTCCGAACATCCCGGGACTGGACAAGTTCCGGGGCAAGCTCTTTCACTCCGCCCGCTGGGACCATGACTACGACCTGCGTGGCAAGAAGGTGGTGTCCGTGGGCACCGGCGCCAGCGCCATCCAGTATGTGCCGCAAATCGCGCCCGAAGTGGAAAGACTTCATGTGGTCCAGCGCACCCCGGCCTGGCTGGTGCCCCGTGACGAGCGTCGTTACCGCCAGTTCGAAAAGAAGCTGTTCCGCCGCTTTCCGCTACTGCGCAAGCTCCACCGGGCACGGCTGTACTGGACCAACGAGGCGCGGGTCTGGCCGGTATTCAGCCCCCGCATTGCCAAGGCGATACAGCAACTGGCAAAACTCTATATCCGCAGCCAGGTGAAGGACCGGGAGACGGCGCGCAAGCTCACCCCGGACTATGTGATGGGCTGCAAGCGCATCCTCATTTCCAATGACTACTACCCCACCTTCAACCGCGACAATGTGGAGCTGGTGGAAGGCGGGGTGCGCGAGATTCGCGAAAACTCCGTGGTCATGAGCGACGGACGCGAAGTGGAAGCCGACTGCATCATCATGGGCACCGGCTTTGTCGTGGACCCGCGCAAGTACATGAGCGACTTCGAGCTGACCGGCCGCGACGGCCGCCACATCCAGGACGCCTGGAAGGATGGCGCGGAAGCCTACATGGGCATCAATGTGACCGGCTTCCCCAACCTGCACCAGTTGGTCGGGCCCAATACCGGCCTCGGGCACAACTCCATCCTGTTCATGATCGAGTGCCAGGTGCACCACATCATCGAAAGCATGAAGCTGATGGAAAAGCGTGGCGCGGACAGCCTGGAAGTCACCCCGAAAGCACAGAAGGAGTTCGTCGACGACGTCCAGCAGAGCCTGGAGGGCACCGTCTGGACCTCCGGCTGCCAGAGCTGGTACCAGCAGGATGACGGCCGCAATTTCGCCCTCTGGCCCTACTCCACCTGGAAGTACTGGCTGCGCACACGAAAGGTCGACGAGCACGCCTATCGCCTTGGCAAGGCACGGCAACCGGCCGAGATCAACCCGGAGGAAGCCCCCGCCTCGGCACAGGGATAACCCGCCATCGGCGGCCACCCTCCCTCATGAGGGTGTCGCAAAAGGGTTTGTGGGAGCGCACCTTGGGGCGCGAAGAATCTGGCACTGTCCCGGAACCCAGGGCCTTCCCGGCCTTGCTGGAGGGTCCCCTCTCCCCGCCGTGGGAGAGGGACAGGGAGAGGGGGATCGAATTACGGGAAAGCAT
>SLJS01000167.1 GCA_007135015.1 Alcanivorax sp.
GCCGTCAGGCGCACGTGCTCCTTCAACCGTAGTCCCTGCTACGGTTTCAGTCGCGAGCACGCCTGACGACGACCATCCACGGCGCGAATTACATGCCATTTGGTGCAATATCCGGGCTAGCCTCATTCCTTTTCCGTTTCTCTTTCCCGTCGCTCGCCCCGCGCACTCGCGCCGCTCTCCGGTAACGGCAGCTCGGGCAGACTGTTGCCGAGAAGCCGCATGCGCTGTTCCAGGCAGTGACGAGCCTGGGCGTTGTTCCCCAGGGCTTCGTGCAGCCGTGCCAGTTCGGCCAGCGCCAGCGGGTCGTCATTGCGTGCCGCCGCCTCGAAGAAACCACGTGCCTTGCCCCAGAGCCGTGCGCGCAGTGCCACGCGGCCGGCGGTGCGCAGCAGTGCCGTATTCGCCGGGCGTTCGGCCAGCCAGGTTTCCAGGCGTGTCAGCAACTTCTCCGGCGGTACGTCCTCGATGGCCTCCAGCACCACTGGCAGGCGGTCGTCCCAGCCCTGGCGCAATGCCCGCTCTATGCATCGAAGGGCACCGGTTCCATCGCCCAGCTGCGCCAGGTAGCCCGCATAGCTGGCGACCAGTTGCGGCTCGTCGCGCAGATATGAAGGGACCTGTTTTTTCCAGAGCCGCCTGAGCTCCTCCAGTCGGGCGCCGTGGTTGTTGAAACCGGGCCGTTCGGCGGCCGCGCGCAGCCTGCCCTGCCAGGCCCGGCGCTGGCGGGGAGGCGTCACGGAGCCGGCCCGCGGCAGGCTTTCCATGGTGGCCAGGACGCCGGTAAGGGTTTCCCAGTGCCCGTCCTCCTCGCAGGCCCGCGCCAGACAGTGCAGCACCAGCGGGTTGCCGGGGTGCTCGCGGCGCAGCGCTTCGAGCCTCTCGCGCGCCTGCCCGGCGTCACCGGTGCAGAGCTCCATGCAGGCGCTGAGCAGCCCGGTGGGCAGGGTTCCGTCGGGCTCGTCGACCGCCTGGTCCAACAGTGACTGCGCTTCTTCGGCATTGCCACCGGCGCGGGCGGCGAGGGCGGCGCCAAGCAGTGCCGGCAGCGGCCAGTCCCCGTTCTGCGCCGCCCCGCGCAGGCGCTGCCGTGCCTTGCGCCAGTTACCTTCTACCAGGGCATGCAGGCCGGTGCGCAGTTGTCGGCGCCCCCGGCGGCGGCTCCAGGACGCCGCCTGCGGCGGGCGGACCAGCCGGAACAGGGAAGTCAGGGTCAGGGTGAGCAGCACCAGCGCCAGGGCCGCAAGAACCAGCACCAGTACCGTAAAGGCCAGGGTGGTTTCCACTTCCCAGTGATCACGCAGGATGCGCACATAGCCCGGGTCCTGGATCAGCCAGGTGCCCAGCAGCAGTGCCGCCAGGGTGCCCGCCAGAAGAAGCAGCAGCAGCCGTTTCATTTTTCCGTCTCCCCGGCGGTCCGTTCCCGGCGAAGCGTGACAATGGCTTCATGGCCAGCGCCGATTTCCGGGACGGCATGCTCCACCTGTGCTTCTTTCATTTCGGCCAGGTCTTCGAGATAGCCGGCCACCTCCGGGTCCGCCTCGTTGAGCCACCGGCGGGCCAGCGTCCCGTTCGCGGCCAGCGCCTGGCGGTAGGTTTCGCTCCGGCCCGCCAGCAGCGCCTGACGGGCCTGTTGCAGGGAGCCGACCAGCAGCAGCTCCAGTTGCCTGCTCTCCTGTTTATCAAGCGGCAGTTCCGGGCGCTGGTCGTGACGGCGAATGGTCAGGGGCAGGCGCTCCAGTATCCGCTGCCAGGTGGTTTCGACCGGCGCTTCCTCTTCGGCGGCTTCGGAAGGTTGGGCAGGCTCGGCGGGTTCGCTTGCCCGGTCGCTCCGCGCCGCGCCACGGTGTGCCAGATCCGCTGCCCGACGCTGCAGCCGGCCCAGCCGCAGCACCATGCCGTCGATGTCCAGCCGGTCCGCTTCCCGGAGCCGGTCCAGGTCCTCGCCGAGGGCCTGCCGGGTCTCCAGTACGTCCGCGCCCTCCAGTTCGGCCAGCACCGTGTCGGCGGCCTCCAGCAGGCGCCGCGCACCGCCCACATCGGCGGTCAGCATCAGCCGTTGTCCGGCCAGTTGTGCCAGCAACTCGGCTTCCCGCAGCATCCAGTGCTCGCGCCCGTCCCGGCCCAGCTCCCGCAGCTCGCGGGCGCGCTCGTCCATCTGCGCTTCCAACTCGTCCAGCCGCGCGCCCCGGGTGTCGAGGAGCTGTTGCTGTGTCCGTGCCTGCTCCGAGACGCTCTCTTCCAGTTCCGAGAGGCGTTCTTCCAGCTGTTCCCGTTCCGCCTGGCCCTGTTCAATCCAGAACCAGGCCATCCAGGCGCCGGCAACCAGCATCAGCACCAGGAGCAGCAACGGCAGCTGGCCTGCCGCGCGGCGTGTGCCCGATGGGGCGGGCTTTTCGGGCGCCGGAGCTGCCTTTTCCTGCGAGTTGTTGTGGTCACCGGGTCTTGTCTCTTCCATGGTCTGCGGTTCCTCTTCGGGGGGCAGGTGCTCGGCCAGGCAGGTCATCATGTCCTTGTCGCGGGGAGTCTCCGCGGTGACGCAGCGCTCATGGCCGTCTTCGCGTACCGCGTCGGCGATGCGTGCGCTGCCGGCGATCACCAGGGTCTGCGGGGGGATCTCCCCGCCCCGCTCCCGCAGACAGTGCCAGCTTTCCACGCTGGTCACCAGCACCGCATGAACGGCTTCGGCCGGCCAGGTGAACTCCGGATTGCAGCGTCGCCGGTAGAGTTCCACCGAGTCCACCCGGGCGCCGCGTTCACGCAGGGTCTCGGCAAGCAGTTCGCGACCCCCGGTGCCGCGTAGCAGCAGCACGGATTGCCCCTGCGGGGCCTGCAGGCTGGGCAGTGCAAGCACCGCTTCGCTGTTTGCGCCCTCCGGGGGCACTTCCGGCTCCAGTCCGGCCTCGCGCAGCGTCGCGGCGGTAGATTCGCCCACGGCGATCCAGTGCACGCCCACCGGCCACTGGGGCCAGTAGTCGGACAGCTGTGCCACCGCCAGACGGGCGGCGTTGGGGCTGGCCACGAACACGGCATGGTACTGATCCAGATTCATCAGGCACTGGCGGGCGGCCGCGTCCGGTTCGCCGGGCTCTATGTTCATGACGGGGGCATGGGTGGCCCGGTAGCCGGCCCGGCGCAGCGGTTCGAGAAGCCGCCCGGCCTGTCCGGGCGGACGGGTAACCAGTACATGGGTCATGATGTGCCGTACACCTCGGCCAGAATTTCCCCGGCGCCCTGGTCGAGCAGATCCTCGGCCACGCGCAGCCCCAGTCCGGCGGCATCGGCGCGCGGGGCCCGGGATTCGCTGCGCAGTATCCGCGTGCCGTCCTCGCTGGCCACGGCGCCGCGCAGCCAGAGCTCATCGCCGTCGAGCAGGGCGAACCCGGCGATGGGGACCTGACAACCGCCTTCCAGCCGCCGGTTCATGGCGCGCTCGGCGGTGATGCGGTCGCGGCTGTCGGTGTCCTCCAGGGTCGCCAGCAGCGCATGCAGTTCCGGGTCGTCTTCGCGGCATTCAATGCCCACCGCGCCCTGGCCCACGGAGGGAAGCATGACATCGGCTTCCAGCTCGCAGCGGATGCGTTCATGCAGGCCCAGGCGCTTGAGTCCGGCGGCGGCCAGCAGGATGGCGTCGAATTCACCGGCGTCGAGCTTGCCCAGCCGGGTCTGCACATTGCCGCGCAGGCTGAGCACTTCCAGGTCCGGGCGCCGTGCCTTTGCCAGCGCCTGGCGGCGCAGGCTGGAGGTGCCCAGCCGGGCGCCGTGCGGCAGTTCGTCCAGATGACCGTACTTGCCGGAGACAAAAGCGTCCCGGGGGTCGTCGCGCTCGCAGACCACGGGCAGCGCCATGCCTTCCGGCAGCTCCATGGGAACATCCTTCATGGAGTGCACGGCGATATCGGCGCGGCCGTCCAGCATGGCCTCTTCCAGTTCCTTGATGAACAGACCCTTGCCGCCGATCTTCGCCAGCGGGGTATCGAGAATCTTGTCGCCCTGTGTCTTGATGGGCACCAGCTCGACGCGCAGGTCCGGGTGGGCGGCCTCAAGCCGCTTCTGCACATATTCGGCCTGCCAGACGGCAAGTGGGCTTGAACGAGTGGCAATACGCAATGCCGAAGGGTTCATGAACGCTCCTGGAAAGGGAAAGCCGGGCCGCCCAAGTGTAACGGATGCGGGCCGTTTTGGCCGTAGTGCCGCGGTCGCTGCGGCTGTGGAACCATGCCGTCGGTACATCGGGGCTGGATTTGTATCCCGATGCCGCTAGACTTGCCCGCCTTTGTGGAGGCAGGGAGAACCGGATGAAAGCGGATGCCACCAGCATACCAGTGATTGTCGTGGTGGGCGGGGGAGCCGGAGGGCTGGAACTGGTCACCCGGCTGGGACGCAAGCTCGGCCGCCGCGGCATGGCCGAGGTGGTGCTGGTCGACAGCAATCGGCTCCATGTCTGGAAGCCCCGTTTCCACGAAGTGGCCACCGGCGCGGTCAACGCGGACCTGGATGCGGTGGATTATCGCGCCCATGCGCGGGCCAACCACTATCGCTTCGAGCCGGGCACGCTTGCCGACGTGGAAGTGGATGCCCGCCGCATCACCCTGGCGCCGGTACGCGATAGTGACGGTGCCGTGGTGCTGCCCGAGCGACACCTGGAGTATGACCGGCTGGTGCTGGCTGTGGGCAGTCGCAGCAATGATTTCAATATTCCGGGCATTCGCGAGCACTGCCTGTTTCTCGACAGCCAGGCGCAGGCGGAACGCTTCCGCGAGCGTTTTCTCAATGCCTGTCTGCATGCCAATCATCACGACAAGCCGCTGTCCGTGGCCATTGTCGGCGGGGGGGCCACCGGCGTGGAACTGGCCGCGGAGATTCATCACGCCATCTCGCTGTTGCGTCTCTACGGCCATGAGCAGTTGCATCGGGATCAGCTTCACGTGCATGTGCTGGAGGCCGGTCCGCGGATTCTGCCGGCGTTGTCCGAGCGGGTCTCCGCCTCGGCCCGGCAGCGACTGGAGGCCCTGGGCGTGGGCGTGCACCCGGACACCATGGTGGAGGCGGCGGATGCCGCGGGCTTTAGCACCCGGGATGGAAGCCGTTTCGAGGCGGACCTGCTGGTCTGGGCCGCCGGGGTGCGCGGCCCGGACTTTCTGGGCGAGATTGCCGGGTTGACCACCAATGCCGTGAATCAGGTGGAAGTGGAGCCCGACCTGCAGGCCCGGGGCTGTCCCGGGGTCTTCGTGATCGGCGACTGTGCCGCCTGTGTGCCGCCGGGACGGGACACCCCGGTGCCGCCCCGGGCCCAGGTCGCCCACCAGATGGCCTGGTTCGTTGCCCGGAGTCTGGAGCGCGAGCTCCGCGGAGAGCCGACGCTGGTGTTTCGCTACCGGGACCGGGGCTCGCTGGTGTCGCTGAGCCGATATAGCTCCATCGGCATGCTGATGGGCGGCCTGCGGGGCGGAACCTTCTTCGTGGAGGGCATGCTGGCGCGCTGGATGTACATCAGCCTCTACCGCATGCATCAGGCGGTGCTCTACGGCTGGCCGCGCACCCTGCTGCTGTTGCTCGCCGGCCGTTTCAATCGCCTGGTTCGGCCGCGGTTGAAGCTGCATTAGGGCGCCTTCGGCGCCCGGCTGCGGGCTACGAGCTGCGAGCTACGAGTGTGCGCGGCCTTCGGCCGCTCTCCCCCTCCAAACCGCTGACGCGGTCCGGCGCCTTGCAGAGCTCGGCTCGCTCTGGCGGCGGAAAGAATAGCTCCCCCCCCCCCCCCGCGAGGAGGGTGCCGAAAAAGGGTCTTCTGGCACCTGTGGGAGTGGACCTTGGGCCGCGAAGGCCCCGGATTTCGGCATGGTGCCAGGTTCTTCGCGCCCCAAGGTGCGCTCCCA
>SLJS01000029.1 GCA_007135015.1 Alcanivorax sp.
ACGGCGCTTCGGCTTGTTACACTCTGCCGCGGAAATACAGCCAACAGGTGCCAATAGATGGATGTAAACCAGGTTATCGAAGAGCAGATCACCAGCAATCCGGTGATTCTCTACATGAAGGGTTCTCCCCAGTTCCCGCAGTGCGGCTTCTCCGCGCAGGCCGTGGAGGCTCTGACTACCGTCGGCAAGCCCTTTGCCTATGTGAACATTCTGGAAGCGCCGGAGATTCGCTCCGGGCTGAAGGAATACGCCAACTGGCCCACCTATCCCCAGCTCTGGATCAAGGGCGAGCTGATCGGAGGCAGTGACATCATCATGGAGATGCACAACTCCGGCGAACTCAGGGAACTGGTCGAGGAAGCGGCCGTGGACCCGGAAGAGGGCCAGGGCTGAGGCCGGGAGCCGAACCCGGGAGTTCCGCAACGCCCTTGAAACTTTCCCTATGGACCCCATAGACCCGGGTAATGGGTCGGGAGCTGTGATGGGGGCGTTCATTGTACTAAGCTTCTCCCTGACCCCCGCGGCCGCGGGACAGTGGCCGGAAACCGTCATACACCCACATCATGACAGGAGACAGACTATGGGCGTACTGGTAGGAAAACCCGCACCCGATTTTACCGTTCCCGCGGTAAAGGGTGACGGAAGCATCGTGGACGAGTTCACCCTTTCCGAGGCCATCAAGGGCAAGTATGGCCTGGTGTTCTTCTATCCGCTGGACTTCACTTTCGTATGCCCGTCCGAGCTGATCGCGCTGGATCACCGCATGGATGCCTTCAAGGAGCGTGGCGTGGAAGTCATTGGCGTGTCCATCGACAGCCACTTCACTCACAACGCCTGGCGCAACACGCCGGTGGACCAGGGTGGCATCGGCCCGGTGAAATACACCCTGGCCGCTGACATGGCCCACGACATCTGCAAGGCGTACGATGTGGAGTCCGAAGGCGGCGTTGCCTTCCGGGGCGCCTTCCTGATCGACAAGGAAGGCACCGTGCGCGCACAGATCGTCAACGATCTGCCGCTGGGCCGGAACATGGACGAGCTGATTCGTCTGGTCGACGCTCTGCAATTTCACGAAGAGCACGGCGAAGTCTGCCCGGCCGGCTGGCAGAAAGGCGACCAGGGCATGGACGCATCGCCGGACGGCGTCGCCAAGTACCTGTCCAGCAACTCCGAAAAGCTCTGATCCCTCGGGGACAGGGCACGGTAAAAGGGCCGGAAGCCGAAAGGTTTCCGGCCCTTTTTTGTGTGCTCTTCCTTCTTCATGGGAAAGCGTTGCGCCACGCGCTCCCCTCTCCCGGCGCCCTTTCGGGCGCGGCCGCGGGCAGCAGGCCACGGGCTTTGGGATTGCGCAGCGAAGCCGCGCAACCTTGCTCCTTGCTCCTTGCTCCTTGCCCCTTGCCCCTTGCCCCTTGCCCCTTGCCCCTTGCCCCTGCGCCCCCGAAGGGGGCGCCTTACTTCAGCTCGGGGATCCTCGGCTTCAGCAGGATCATCAGCGCCGGCAACAGTGTGAGATTGAACAGTAGCGCCACGGCCATGGCCAGGCCCGTCAGCAGGCCGAAATAGACTGTCGGGTTGAAGTTGGAAAATGCCAGGATCGAGAAGCCGACAATGATGGTCAGCGAGGTGTAATAGATGGCCGTGCCAATGGAGCCGTGACAGCGGCGCATGGCCGCCCTGTAATCACGGTCCTTTGGAAACTCCTCGCGGAAGCGATGGGTGTAGTGAATGGTGTCGTCCACGGCGATGCCGATGGTGATGGCCGCAATGGTGATGGTCATCATGTCCAGCGGCAGGCCGATCCAGCCCATCAGCCCCAGGATGAACGCCGCACTGCAGAGGTTGGGCAGCATGGCGATCAGCGGAAGCGACAGGGTGCGGAACAGCACCAGGAACATGCCGAGAATCGCCAGAAAGACAAAGCCCAGTGTGGCGATCTGCGAGTCGAACAGGCTCTGCAGCATGTTGTTGTAGAGCACCATGGCGCCGGTGAGATGTACCTGCTCCGGCGCGAAATCGAACTTTTCCACCAGTTCGCGCTCGATCTTCTGCAACAGCTTGTTGCGCTCCAGATTGGGATCCGAGTCGATCATCCGGATGCTGATGCGGGCCTGATTGCCATCCGGGGAAAGGTAGGGGCGCATCAGCTGATTGCGGACATTGTCCGGGACAAAGCTTGCCAGCAGCATCAGCTCCATATAGCTCAGCGGCCCCTGGTTGATCTCCCGGGCCACCCGGTAGGTGGAGCCGATGGACAGCACCTTGCCCGTCTCCGGCAGCGACTCCAGGTACTCCTGGACCCTCACCAGCTTCTCCAGGCGATCCGGAGTGAACCAGTAACTGTCCTGCAGGGAAACCCGCTCTGCCGCGTCGTCATTGCCCGGTTCATCATCGAAGGGATCGGCGAACGGATCGTCAAAGGGGTCGTCGTTGTCCGCCGGCGGCTCGTCGGCAAAGGGGTCCCCGAACGGATCATCGGAAACCGGGGCGCCTGCGCCCGCATTCCCGTGCTGCCGTGCTTCCTTCGGTGCATTGATGATGATATCCAGCGGCGTGGTCCCACCCAGCTCCCGGTCGATCTCCAGCATGCCCTGATAGATCTCGGTATCTTTCTGGAAATAGTCGATGAAACGGTTCTCCACCGTCAGCCGGCTGATGCCCCCCAGCGACACGGCGGTGATCACCGTGACCGCGATCACCAGGGTCACGGTGAAGCGTCCCGTCAGCGCCGACAGCGCCAGGGTGCTGCGCCGGGTGAAGTCCCGCAGTTTCTGCGGCTCCAGCGGTTTCAGGTGCAGCAGCAGCGTGGGGAACAGGGTAAAGCAGACGACCAGCGCCACACCGATGCCCGCGGTCATCATCCAGCCAAAGTCGATCACCGGGCGGATGTCGCTGACCACCAGCGAGGAAAAGGCCACCATGGTGGTCAGCGCGGTAAAGGTGATGGGGCGAGCCATCCGTGCCAGGGTCTCCGAGACCAGCCAGTACTGATCGGCCCGCGGGTTCTTCTCGTGCAGTTCCCGGTACCGGACCATCAGGTGAATGGTCATGGACATGGTGATGATCAGCAGCAACGAAATGAAATTGGAACTGATCACCGTCACCTTCCAGTCCATCAGGCCCAGCAGCCCCAGCATCCACACGGAGGTGGTCGCGCAGCAGAGCATGGGAATGACAATCCAGCGCGGCCGGCGGAAGATCACAAAAAGCGCCAGAATCAGAAACAGAGCCACGCCCACGCCGAAGATCTGCAGGTCACTGCGGATAAAATCGATCACGTCCGAGGTGATCATGGACGCGCCGCCCAGGAACAGGCGATTGTTGTCCCGGTAGTCGTCCATGATGGAGCGGATCTGACTGATGCGCTCGGCGTCGCGCCGCTGGCGCAGTGCATTGTATTCGCTGACCTTTTCTTCCAGACGGGCAAGTTCGCGCCGCCCGTCACGGCCCAGTTCACCGGCCCGGCGTTGCTCGCGAAGGGTCTCGCGCTGTTGCAGAAGATCGAAGTACCGGCTGTCGCGGGCCAGGCTCATCAGGATCGCGGCCGTATCCCCGTCGGTATTGACCAGCAGGTTCCGGTAGATGGTGTTCCGTTCGGTGAATTCCTCCTTCGCGAGCTCCAGCTCCACACCGGGATCACGTATCGTTCTGAGTTTGCCGGCCAGCTGCGCGAACTCCATCCGCGGGCTGAACAGCAGGGGCACATCCAGCATGCTGTAGAGGGACGAAACCCGGTCGACTTCCGCCAGGCTTTCCTGGAGGCCAGCCATCCGTTCGAGGGCCTCGCGGGAAAAAAGCGGCACATCCTCGGGCTTGAAGGTGATGATCAGGAATTCCCCGCCGCCGTAGCGTTCGCTCACTTCCCGGTAGAACTCCAGATCCTCGTCGGTTTCCAGGGTGAGCGAATCGGCGGAGGCATCCAGGCGGAAATCCTGTGCCTGGTACGCCGCGAAGGCGGTAACCAGCACCAGAAGCACAAGCCAGACCCGTGGATGGTCCACGACCAGCCGTCTGTAGAGCGAAAAAACAAGGTGTCTCATGATCAGAACATCTCGGCCAGTTCCCGCGCGAAGCGGTCATTGAAGCGCTTTATCAGCCTGCCCGCGGGCCAGGCGAGCAGGGTCACGATTCCTTCCGACCACTCTTCATGGTGAATGCGGCATCCGCCGTCCTCGGCGGGGATGAAGCGGAAACGGTGGAGCAGGCCGCCCAGCGGCGTGCTCAGCCCCCAGGTGATGGACTGCTCGGGCTCCACGTCGATGATCCGGACCATAATGGGCACCGGCGGCAGCCCGGGCAGGTCCGGCATGAACAACAGCAAGGCCCCGGGGCGCCACTGGCCGCCGAAGAGCCGTGCGTGGCGAATCACGCTGGACCAGTCCTGCCAGCTTTCCACATTGCAGAAAAAGCGGAACGCCTGTCGTGGTCCCACGGAGGCGCTGGTGACCAGATCCGTGTAGTAATGCTTCAGCATGGTCTGTCTTCTCCCGGAACGTACGACACCCGGTCGGCCACGAATCCGGCCGCACCCGGGGTAATGGCGCGGCACCGGCGTGAGCGCTCTCCAGTGTCGGGGCCGTCCAAGGGTACCCAACAGTATGGTGCCGGCGCCAGTGTGAATTGTGTCGGCTACGCGCCAGCTCGCTCGGGTATTCCCTTGATTCCTGACGCCACCAGCGGCCAGAATCGTCGACGGGCTCCCCGGTTCCGGAGTGCCGCCGACCAGGAATACCGTGATGAACGGCTTGCTGCCTGCCTCGATACTGCCGGGATTACTGGAAACCGCGCTGAAAAGCCGGGTCAACGTCCAGTCGCTGTTCGACAGCGCGGGCATTGACGCGGATATTGTCGGCAGGGCGGATCGGTTCATTTCGCTGGAACAGCTCGATACGCTGTTGAGCACCGCCTTCGGCATGGCCGAGGACCCTTGGTTCGGGCTGAGCGTGGGCCGGGAGAACCACTACGGTAACCTGGACCTGCTCGGCAACCTCATGGCCACGGCCGATACCCTGGGCGAGGCCATGGATCTGCTGCTGCGCTACAAGGACCTGCTCGTTCCCTACCTCTATTTCGATCTCGATGTCTCCGGCGACCTGGCCCGGATCACCAGCACTTCCGACGAGTCGCTGAACTTCACGCGAACACGCACCCACAACGAAGTGGTGGTGGCCACCATGGTTTCCATCGGCCGTTCGCTGCTTGGTGGAGACATGGGCCTGCGCAGGGTAATGCTGCGTCACCAGCCGCCAGCGGACCCGCAACCCTACCGCGAGTTCTTCCGCGTGCCGGTCGAATGCGGCAGGTCCTGCAATGGCGTGGAATTCGACCGCGGCCGGCTGGACGTTGCGCTGCCCACGGCCTTTCCCAAGTACAATCAGCGTCTGCGTCGCCTGGCCGAGCAGCAGCTGATGGAACTCAACCGGGCCCGCGGCGTGGCCGGGCAGGTGCTTGCCATGCTCACCGAACGGCTGGGCCGCGAGGAAATCGGCATTACGGCCATTGCCGCACAGCTCCACGTCACCCCGCGCACCCTGCAGCGGCGTCTGCGACGGGAGGGCACCACCTATGCGCGCCTGCGGGACCGGGTCCGCCACGAGCGCGCCTGCAGCAGACTGTCGGGGGAACGCTGCGACATGGAGGAACTCGCCCGGGCCCTGGGCTTTTCCGACACCGCCAACTTCTACCATGCCTTTCGCCGCTGGGAAGGCTGCGCGCCGGGCGCCTACCGCCGCCGCATCCGTGAGCAGTAGGGCGCCCCTTCGGGGCGCAGTGGTCGGCGGTCGGTCGTCAGTGGTCGGAAAGAAAACAATCTTTCCCGGATTTCACGGTGCCAGGTTCTTCGCGGCCTTGCTGGAGGGTCCCCTCTCCCCGCC
>SLJS01000332.1 GCA_007135015.1 Alcanivorax sp.
CCGCGGCCCGTAGCCGCGCCCCTTCGGGGCGCTTCAACGATTCCAGAGTTTCATGGCCGCGGCAAAAAAGGCGATGCCGAAGCCGGTGAATACGCCGAGCATCACCGAGAAGGTCCCCGGGTGACTGTCGAAGCTGATCACCTCCCCCTGCTGGACGCGGCCGATCACCGGCATCTGGGTGCTGGAAATGTTGAGCTCGCCGGTGAAAAGCATCAGGGACGCCAGCAGGGCCATGACCCCGCCGAGAAAGAGACAGATCAGGACCTGACCGTTCAAATCGGTACTCCCGGTTACTGCGACAGGCACCCAAGATACTCCCTGCACATCGGCCTGTAAAAAGAAGCCGCAACCCGGGATTGCCCTAATTGACTGAGATCAGGGCATTTTCATTGTTCGGCAGGCTTTTACATTTTTCTGTTGCCCGGGCAGTGAATCGGGTTCAAAATCCGGATTCTATTCAAAGCGTGTCGCAAAAGGATCCTGGAATACCCGCAGCAGCGCTCCTGCGGTGATCGCGACACTCTCTTTCAGGACGGGTGGCCATGGGCACGAAAGAACGGCGCGAACGCGAGCGCGCGGCCCGGGAGCAGCGCTTTCTCCAGGCGGCACGCACCCAGATCCGCGAGCAGGGGCTGCTGGCGTTGCAGATGGCGCCGGTGGCCCGTGCCTGTGATTACGCCACTGGCACGCTCTATCAGCACTTCGCCTCCAAGGAGGATCTTCTGCTGGCGTTGTGTGCCGAGCAGGCGGCGAAGCGGGTGGAGATCCTGCTGCGCGCTGGCCGCTGGGAGGCGAACTCCCGGGACCGGATGTTCGCGCTGGTTACCGGGGACATGCTCTTTGCCCTGGCCAGTCCGGATCATTTCCGGCTTACCCAGTATGTATTCACCGAGGTGGTCTGGCGGGCCGCCTCCGAGTGCCGGCGCCAGGCGGTGCTGGACGCCCATGAGCCCATCGGGGCGCTGGTCGGCGGCATCGTCCATGACGCCATCTCCTGCGGGGATCTGGATGCACGGGGGCGTGCGCCGCTGGAGCTGGCCATTGGCCAGTGGTCCATGACCATCGGTATGCACACCCTGGTCCATGCCGAGGGGGTGCTGGAGTTCTTTCATCTGCATGAGCCCTATCCCATGTTGCTGCGCCATGTGCAGCTTCATCTCAACGGACTGGGCTGGAAACCGCTGCTGGATCCCTTTGACGAACAGCGGCTCCAGGAAAAGATCGATCAGGTCTGCGCGACGCTCTATCCGGATCTCGAGCGCGCCGGGCCCGTAACCATTGCCGGAACCGGGGACTGAACTGCCATGAACAAGCGCATGAAAATAATGCTGGCCGCCGTGGCCGGTGTTGCCGTTATCGTCTTCGCCGTTCGCTTCATCAACAGCTACATGATGGATCAGTTTTTCGCCGGCATGCGCGAGACGGCGACGGTCGTTTCCGTCACCGAGGCGCAGGAGATGGAATGGGAGCGTTTCATCCCCGCCGTGGGCAGCGCCCGGGCGATCCAGGGCACGCAGTTGAGTCTGCAGGCGCCGGGCACGGTTTCGGAAATCCTGTTCAATTCCGGTGACACCGTTGAAGAAGGTACCGTTCTGCTGCGCCTGGACGCGCGCGTGGACCGTGCCGAGCTGGGTTCGTTGCAGGCCTCGGCGGAGCTGGCGCGCCTGGAACGTGATCGCGCGCAACGCCTGCGGGACCAGGGCAGTATTTCCCAGTCGGAACTCGATCGCGCGCGCAGCGAAGCCGAGCAGGCCGAGGCACAGGTGCAGGCCCAGGCCGAGCGGGTGGAGCAGAAGACCTTGCGCGCGCCCTTTGACGGGCGACTGGGGATTCGTCAGGTGGATACGGGCGAATATCTGCAGCCTGGCCAGCCCGTGGTCGGGCTGCAGAAGCTGGCGCCCATCTATGGCGAGTTCAGCCTGCCGGAGCAGCGCCTTGCCGAGCTGGACAAGGGCTATCCGGTGCAGGCGAGCGTGGACGTCTGGCGGGACCGTGTCTTCGAGGGCGAGATCACGGCCATCGAGCCCTCGGTGCGCGAAGGTTCCCGCAACTTCCGCATACAGGCCGCCTTCGATAATGAAGAGGAGCTGTTGCGCCCGGGCATGTTCATGCGTTTTCGCGTGCAGCTTCCCGGCGAAGACCGGGTGCTGGCGATTCCCCAGACCGCGGTGAGCTTCAATCCCTACGGCAACTCCGTGTGGCGGGTGGTCGAGACGGAAAATGACCAGGGCGAAGCGCGCAAGGTGGTCGAGCGCCGGCTGATCCAGACCGGCGAGCGCCGCGGTGACTTCATTGTCGTGCGCGATGGGCTGGAGCCGGGCGAGCGCATCGTCAGCTCCGGGCTGACCAGGTTGTCCGCGGGCGAGGTAGTGGAAATCGACAACGAAGGCGCGCCCGAGCCCGAACTTGATCCTCGGCCCCGTACCCGCTGAGTGGAGGCCCGGCAGCGATGAAGTTTACCGACATATTCATACACAAACCGGTGCTGGCCAGTGTGGTCAGTCTGCTGATCCTGCTGCTCGGCATGCGCGCGGCGATGGACCTTCCGGTACGTCAGTATCCGGAAATGCAGAACGCCATGATCATGGTGAACACGCCCTATGTGGGCGCCGACGCCGACCTCATACAGGGTTTTATCACCACGCCGCTGGAGCGCGAGATCGCCAGCGCCGAGGGCATCGACTACATCGTCTCCAGCAGCCAGTCCGGTTTTTCCAGCATCCAGGCATTCCTGGATCTTGATGCCAACCCGGCCGAGGTGCTCACCCAGATCTCCGGGCAGGTGGAGAAGATGCGCGGCGAGCTTCCCGCCGAAGCGGAAGACCCCATTGTGGACATCGCCGAGGGCGAGCAGCTGCACGCCATGTACATGGCGTTTTCCAGCGACATTCTCCAGGACAACCAGATCACCGATTACCTGATCCGGGTGGTCGAGCCCATCCTGTCGACCGTTCCCGGTGTGCAGGAAGCCGAGATTCTCGGCGCGCGCACCTTTGCCACCCGCATCTGGCTCCAGCCCGATCGCATGAACGCGCTCAATGTCAGTGCCTCGGATGTACACGCCGCGCTGCAGGCCAACAATGTGCTTTCCGCCACCGGGGGCACCCGCGGCAATCTGGTTACCGTGGATCTGTCGGCGCGTACCGATCTGCAGGACCCGGAAGAGTTCAAGGACCTGGTGGTGCGTGAAGACGACGGCGATATCGTGCGCATCAGTGACCTCGCCGAGGTGGAGCTCGGCGCCGAGAACTACACCACCAGCGTAAGCTTCGGAGAAAAGTCCGCGACCTTTATCGGTATCGAGGTGGCGCCGGATGCCAACAGCCTGGACGTGCTGGCCGCCGTGCGTGATTCCTGGGACACGGAGATCATCCCGGAACTGCCCGAGGGCATGGAAGGCGACATTCCCTACGACTCCAGCGAATACATCCAGGGCGCAATCAACGAGGTGCTGTTCACCATTGTGCTGGCGGTGGTGATCGTGATGCTGGTGATCTACGGGTTCATCGGTTCGGCAAGATCCGTGCTGATTCCCTCGGTGGCCATGCCGCTGTCGCTGGTGGGCACCATGTTCTTCATCATGATGCTGGGCTTCTCGCTGAACCTGCTCACCCTGCTGGCCATGGTGCTGGCCATCGGCATTGTGGTGGATGACGCCATTATCGTGCTGGAGAACATTCACCGGCATATTGAAAACGGCATGACGCCCTTCGATGCGGCGATACGCGGCGGGCGCGAACTCGCCTGGCCCATTGTGGCCATGAGTACCGTGGTGGCCGCCGTGTATATACCCATCGGTTTTGTTGGCGGCCTGACCGGCACCCTGTTCGTGGAATTCGCCTTCACCATGGCTTCGGCGGTGATTCTCTCCGGCGTGGTGGCGCTGACGCTCTCGCCCATGCTCTGCTCGAAGCTGCTCAAGGCCCATGGCGAGGGAGACCGCCCGCGGCTGGAAGTCTGGCTGGACGAGAAGTTTGCCAACCTCAAGGAACGCTACCACCGTGCGTTGCATGGCGCGCTGGATGAGCGCCATGTGGTGGGGGTTTTCGGCGCGATTGTACTGGTCTCCTGCTACTTCCTGTTTATCGGCTCCAACCAGGAGCTGGCGCCGGAGGAGGACCAGGGCTTCATGATGGCCATGATCGAGTCGGACCCTTACGCCACCATGGATTATTTTCGTACCCAGTCGGACCGGCTGCTCAGGCAGGCCATGGCCATCGAGGAAGTGGACCAGATGTTCGTGGTCCACGGCGGCCTGCAGCCCGGTGGCGGCGAGTCCACGCGGGAAGGGTTCGCCGGTCTGGCGCTCAAGCCCTGGGCAGACCGCGATCGCAGCACCATGAAGGTGCTTTACGAAGACATCATGCCCAATCGTCTGCTGGACGTGCCCGGGCTTCGGGTTTCGGTATTTCAGCCACCGCCGCTTCCCACCGGCGGGCAGGGCATGCCCGTGGAGTTCATCATTGCCGGCACGCAACCGATCGAGCGCGCCCAGGAGTACGTGGAGGAGATTCTGCAGCGCGCGCGCCAAAGCGGCCGCTTCTTCTTCATCAACTCCGATCTGCATGTGGACATGCCGCGGGTGGACATCAATGTGGACCGGGAGAAGGCAGCGTTGCTGGGAGTGGACATGGCTGCACTGAGCCGTGATCTTGGCGCCATGCTTGCCGGCGGTTATGTAAACCGGTTCTCCTTCGATAACCGCGCCTATGAAGTCATCCCCCAGGTGCAGCGTATCGACCGGCTGAATCCAGAGCAGATCCTGGAACTGCGCACGCGCACCCGCAGTGGTGAACTGATACCGATTTCCACCTTCGCCACCCTGGAGGAGACGGTTCAGGCCCGCTCGCTCAACCGCTTCCAGCAGCTCAACGCGGTGACGCTTTCCGGTGCACCCATGTTCGGTGTCAGCCTGGGCGAGGCGCTGCAGGTACTGGAGGAAGCCGCCGAGGATGTACTGCCGCCCGGCTACCGGATCGACTATGCCGGCGAGTCGCGCCAGTTTGTCGCCGAAGGCGCGGAGCTGCTTATTACGTTCTTCTTCGCGCTGATGGTGATCTATCTGGTGCTGGCCGCACAGTTCGAATCCTGGCGGGATCCGTTGATCATGATGGTGGCGGTGCCCATGTCGATCTGCGGGGCATTGCTGTTCACCAACATGGGTGCGACCACGTTGAACATCTACAGCCAGGTGGGGCTGGTCACCCTGATCGGGGTGATCTCCAAGCACGGCATCCTGATGGTGGAGTTTGCCAACAAGCTCCAGGAAGCCGGAATGAGCAAGCGCGCGGCAATCGAGCATGCCTCGTCCATTCGCCTGCGCCCGATCCTGATGACCACCTTCTCGCTGGTGCTGGCGGTGATTCCGCTGATGCTCTCCACCGGCCCCGGCGCCGGCGCGCGCTTTTCCATGGGCCTGATCATCGCCACGGGCATGACCATCGGTACCCTGTTTACGCTTTTCGTGTTGCCGGCGATCTATCTTTACATTGCGAAGGATCGCGGCCACACCGGCGAGGAATACGACGAGTCCTCAGCACCGGGCTGAACGAGGGCCTCCGGCAGTCCGAAACGCTTGCTGGAGGATTCCCTCTCCCGGGCGCCCCTTCGGGGCGCGGCTGCGGGCTACGGGCTACGAGCTTCGGGATTGCGCGGCTTCGCCGCGCTTTCCCCTCCGAGAGGGACCTGCAGGAGCACTGCTCGCAGCGCGTAAGGCACGGCCTTGCTGGAGGGTCCCCTCTCCCGGGCGCCCCTTCGGGGCGCGGCTGCGGGCTACGGGCTACGAGCTTCGGGATTGCGCGGCTTCGCCGCGCTTTCCCCTC
>SLJS01000008.1 GCA_007135015.1 Alcanivorax sp.
ACACGAACAGGCGCCCGTGGTTCTTCCGGTCCTTGTCGATGCGGTGATAGCGCTGCCTGATATCCTTGCGCTCCAGGAACTTCAGCACCCGCTTTTTCAGCTGCCCGCTGCCCTTGCCCGGTATGATCTCCACCGTGGACACCCGGCGCTGTTCCGCTTCCGTGATAATGCGCTCGAGCTCCTGCTCGATCATTGGACCACGGTTGTAGATGGGATGCAGATCCAGTGTCAGCTTGGCCATGTCCGTTTCCCCGGCGCTTCCATAGCCATACTGCCGCCTGAAGCGGCTGGGCTGCAAGGCGCCCTTCGGGCGCGGCGGCGAGAGGCGAGGGGCGAGGGGCGAGGGCCAGGATGGCTGGGAACCCGGGCCAAAGCCGACTACACTCAGGGCCGTCTTTCCGGCAATGGCATGCCCATGAACGACAACCCGTCCAGCCCGTTGATCCGCCGCCTGCTGCTGGCCCTGTTGCTGGCCGCCGCGCTCGTGCTGGCCCTGTGGCGGCCGGTGGAGATCGCGCAGCTGCTCGCCTGGGGGGAACAGGTGGCCGAGCAGCCGCTGACCATTGTCGTCGTCATCCTCAGTCAGATCATCCTGCTGGCGCTGGCTTTGCCGGGCAGCATGGTCATGTGGGTGGTCGCCCCCTTCTACCCTCCGCCCATCGCCGTGGCGATCCTGCTCACCGGCAGCGTACTCGGCGCCCTGGGCGGCTACTGGGTGTCCCACCGGCTGGGCAGCGACTGGCGCCCCCCGGGCGGAGCCTGGCTGATCGACCTGCTGGCGCGACGCGGTGATTTCTTCACCCAGTGCGCCCTGCGGGTCCTGCCCGGCTGCCCCCACTGGGCCGCGAACTACGGTGCCGGCATCCTGAGACTGCCGTTGATTCCCTTCACCCTTGCCGCCGTGATTGGGCTGGGCATCAAGTGGAGCGTCTACTGCTGGGCCATTTACGGCGCGGTCACTGCCGCGCGCACCGATGAGCGTTTTGACGCAACCGCCCTGCTGCCGCTGGCCATTCTCGCCATACTGCTGGTGGTCGGCAGTACCCTGCGCAGCCGCCTGACCGGCAATGCCCCGCAGCAATCGGACCACGCGAACCTGCGGTAACGGAACCGCCGCGCTGACCGGTTCTCCCACGGAGAAACAAAACAGGAAACGCCCATGCATCGCGACAACCCTTACCAGAGCCCGCAAAGCGACATCCGCCCCGAGCCCGACGAGCGCCCCGGCGGCAGCGTCGACCGCGCGCTCGCCGGCACCGCACACTGGAATATCGGCGACGCCATCAGTGAAGCCTGGGCAGAGCTGAGCGGATTCAAGTTCCATTACTGGCTCGCGCTGATCGTATACCTGCTGGTGGCCGCCTTCTTTGACTTCCTTCCCCTTATTCTTGGCATGGAAGAGACTCCAACAGCCTTCCTGATCAGCCTGGCAGGTATTTTCGTATCCATGCCGCTGTTCGCCGGCGTGCTGATGCTCGCCGTCCACCGCGCCGCCGGTCACCAGGTGGATGGCTCGGACGTTTTCACCTGGTACAGCCGTGTGATACCCATCGCCATGCTCTCTATCCTTGTCAGCCTGCTCACCGCACTCGGCATGGTGCTGCTGATCCTCCCGGGCATCTATCTGGCCTTCGCCTATGCCTACGCCCTGCCCCTGCTGGTGGAAAAGAACATGGGCGTCTGGGAAGCCATGGAGACCTCACGGAAAGCGCTGACAAAATGCTGGTTCCGCTATTTCTTTCTGATCATCACCCTTGTCCTGCTCCTCGCGGTAAGCGCCATTCCCCTGGGTATCGGCCTGATCTGGACGGTGCCCCTGTTTGGCCTGGCCTACGGTATGGTCTATCGGGATTTGTTCGGGGTGGAAGAAGAACACGAGTAGCTACGGCACACCATAATGCGCGCCGGAGCCCCGCCTCGGGCCTGGCGGATGCCGAAGCCCTGGTCCAGGGTGAATTTGGTGCCGTCTTCCAGGGTCAGGCCATAGCGGTCCGGGTCCACGGGCTCGCCGGGGTTGCCCAGATCCGTAGAACCGCACCGTACCAACGTCCAGTTGCTCCAGGCGCGAGTGGGTGCCGGGCAGCGGCTCGAAGACCCGTTGCACGTCTTCCTGGGGCACAAGCTGCTGGCACTCGGGCGTGGCCCGCGCGACAAAGCGCTCCATCTGGCCGTCGGGCTCGACGCAGTAGGTCACGCCGAAGCCGCTGCCGTACTGGTTCATGGACCAGCCCAGCCCCGGCACCCGCGGCTCACGCGCCCGGCCTCGTCGCGGGCCTCGAGCACCAGCTGGTACGGATCGTTGGTCGGCAGGGTGGGATCCAGGTGGCCCAGGACGCCGTCCACCACGGCGGTGCTGCCCTCGTCCGGGCGGGTGAGCGCGTCGTCGTCCACATTGCGGTAGCCCAGGCGCCAGCCTGGCCAGGGTGTCATCATCCACGGTGCCCCGCAGCTCCAGCGGGGCGGTGACCTCGGCGGCTTCGGCCGGGGTGGTCAGTTCAAGGGTGGGGCCGCCGGGGGCGTCCGGGTCCCGGGCCAGGAAGCTGGTGCTGGCCGAGGCGGAAACGAGCAGCAGGATGCAGGCCGCCAGGGCGCGGGGCAGGCGGGCCGGGAAGACAGAGACACTGTGGTTAGCGCATCCTTGCATCAGGGAACGTGGCCATTCGGGGTGTCGCAGCAAACATAGCATGGCTGCAGCCACCCTGCTAAGCTTTGGGTCAGTGTATCGACGCCGTTATACTAACGGTACGCCCCTTCCCGGCGCGCCGATATCCGGCAAAGCAAGGCCGAATCAGCCAGAGCTGGAAGGAGACGATTGATCAACGGCAATCAGGGATAGTGACGTTGGAGCTCCATTTTGAGTGGGACTCGCGCAAAGCCAGCACGAATTGGCGCAAGCACAAGGTCAGTTTTGCCGAGGCAACCGAGGTGTTTCGCGACCCTCTGTCATTGAGCATTATCGACCCGGAACATGCGCAAGCGGAGGAGCGCTGGATAACGATCGGCCGTGCCAGGGAAAGCCGGCTCATCGTCGTTGTCCACACATGGCATGACCAGGAGAGTGGTGATGCCAAGGTACGCATTATTTCCGCTCGGAAAGCAACGGCGCGTGAAACCAGGCAATACGAAGGTGACCTATGAAAAAAGAGTATGACTTCAGCCGGGGAACCAGAGGGAAATTCTATAGCGAGGATGCCACCATGCATCTGCCGATCTACCTTGACGCCGATATCGAAGCAGCCCTGACCAAGCTGGCCGAAGCAAAAGGCGTTGATATGCCCACACTGGTCAACGCTTTGCTCAAGAAGGATCTTGAACTGATACAGCTCGGCCACTGAAATCACGCATTCGCCCGGGCCTATAGCGGCAACGGTCACCCAACCGCAACCCGCGCTACGTCCCACACGATCTCCAACAATGGGCCCATGGAAGGCGTATGCTTTTTCTATTGCTGGCTCTGCTGGTGCTCACACAGAGAGAATGGCACAACCGGCATCATTTTCCTCGCGGGCCGCGAACACACAGCAGTGACGATCCAACCTGTCTTTCCACGGACAATAAGCCTGGAAATACCCGCTTCCGGCCCAAGCCACCCTGGGTGCTGCGGGAAGTCATCCGGCTCAAGGCGTTGATGCCGCCGGACACCGGCTGCCGGGGCATTGCCGAGCAGTTCAACCGGTTGCATGGCGGCAAAAGGGATGGTGAGACCGTCGGACGGACCTGGGTGTCCGAAAACCTCAAGAAGCACCGCTATGCGGTCCTGAAACTCAGGCGTAGGCTCAAGCATACGAAACCCCGGCCCATGCCGGCCCACCGGGTATGGGCCATGGATATGACCGGTCTGACGGATCAGAGGCGACAATCACGCACCGGGGTTGGCATTATCGATCATGGCTCGCGCTGGCTGGTGGCATTGCGTGCATTGGAGAGCAAGGGGTCCATTGCCTTATTGCGAGTGTTGCTCAATGCCATTGAGCAGCACCAGAACAAGCCCCGCTACCTTCGCACCGACAACGAGGCCGTCTTCACGTCGCGGCTGTTTCGCTTCGGACTGTGGTGGCTGGGCATCAAACATCAGCGTACGGAGAAGGGCTGTCCGTGGATGAATGGAAGAATTGAGCGGCTTTTCGGAACACTCAAGGGCAAGGCTCGGGGCTTGCGGTTCAGAAGTGACGCCCTGCTCGAACAGCTCCGGTTGTTCCGGTTCTGGTATAATCACGTTCGGCCACATCAGTATCTGGACGGGCGGACACCCCGGGAAGCATTGAACCGACTACCGGCCCAGCACAGGGGTGACGGCCAACTCGAGCTGGAATGGTTTGAGGCCTGGAACGGACGGTTGGGAGGCTACTGGTTCAAGCCGGGCTAGCCGAAAGTGGAAGTAATGATCACCGGGCACCCTGTCCGCGGACGGGCTCGTCCATGGCAAGGACATTGATCAGAAAACAGGCAACACCAGGACAATACTCGAAGGCAGGAAGGGGATCATCTGACGAGCGGCACCCCGACCACGGGGGAACCGCTCAAAGATTCAGCAAATCAGGAAAGAAAACAAGCCGGATCGGCTCGCCGGACAGGCGGACGGGACAACGGGACACCGTCGAGCTGGTGACGGGTGTTCGGGACGTACAGTAGCTGACTGAGGTGGGCAACTACGCCTTAAAATGAACGCTTACTTGGAAACGCTCCTGTAAACCCGAAAACCAATCCCCTCAAATGAATGTATACGAGATTACAACCTCTGCCTCCTTGAAACGCATTTCTTCATCGACATAAAAATATATAGTTATCCCCCAATACCTCCTCTTTCCTTCTTCCCTGGGTTTTCTTGCAGTATAGCGGCCACTATACTCATTAAGTCCATACACCCACCCCTTACTCTCCATAAAACTTATTATTTCATTTTCAGGATCCCCTTTGGAAAGCTCATTTTCTATTTCCTTTTCTATTTTTATAGCCTCAATCTGACCGCACCCTGATACAAAACAAACGAACAAAATAGCCAATGATATGTATCGCATAGCGTTTTACCCATTAAAGTTCATAATCCCATCCAACAGCCTGAAAAAGGGGCTTTGGCCGTGGAAGGCCTAGTTGCTCAACAAACGAAAACGCGTAGCTATTACTATTTGGACCCATAGGCATATACGGGATCCTCCTACGATTTATGGCGCTTACATACGACTTCATCCTGTTCTCTACGGTTTTCATGCTAATGTCAACAACACCTACCTTTACAGGAAGAGCGATAGTATCCTCCGGGGGATCTGGTTCAATTCTACCCCATATTCCGTATTCGGCCTGGAGCGTTCCAAAAACCCCCTTCTTCGTTGCCATATCTACCGGATCCAAACTCGGCCCGGCTCGGGTAATCCGGTCGTGCTCACTCGCACGACTAGAAGCTATAACGAAGGCATGGTGCTGCATGTGAAAAGAATACCCTACAGCCTCTGTATACCCGACCTTGATCATGGTCTTGGGCCTGATCTGCGGGTGCTGAAATCCTGCCAGTACATTCGATACAGCTTGTGCACCCATCGCCTGGTTTATTGTGAAAAGGCCCGTTGGATCAACACCATTCACTGGGTCTGAATGTGCATAAAGATACTTGTTCAGCGTAATTGGCTCCTGAGCCCTTCCCGGCCACGTATCCATCTGCGTAAACCGCGCAGCACCGGGATCGTAGTACCGCGCCCGCAGATAATATTGCTCCAGCTCCGGATCGAACTGCTCGCCGGTGAAGCGGTACAGGCTTTCCG
>SLJS01000056.1 GCA_007135015.1 Alcanivorax sp.
GGTCAACCGGCCAGGGATGGCCGGTTGAGGGCAAACGGAGCAGGGAAGCTGCCTTTGCCCGGCCCCTGCGCAGGCGAATTCAGGCGGGAACCCGGCCAGCCAGGCCGGAAAACCAGTGCATCAAGGAATGCCCTCGCGCGAATTTCCCGCTTCGCTTGCCGGGTGGTTCGCGCCGCAAGCGCCGCTCCCACAAACTGCCCCAAGGCAGGGTTTTTACGACACGCTCGCCAGGGGAGAGGGGCTTTCAGGAGAAACCATTCGTCATCCACAGGGGCCGGCACCAGCGAAGGGCTCTTCCTCTCTTCTGACCACTGAAAACTGACCACCGCCAACCGACGGTTTCTTACAGAAACCGTCAACTGAAACGACTGAAATCCGGCTTGCGCTTTTCCATGAATGCCTGCATGGCTTCACGGGCTTCCGGTGAAGAGAGCCGCTCCATGAACACCTTGCCTTCCTCGTTCATGCGGGCACTCAGTTCATCGCGATGACCCTGCTTGAGAAAGGCCTTGGTCAGGCGCACCGAGGCCGGTGGCTGGGCGGCCAGGCGAAGGGCCTGTTCCCGGGCCTTTTCCAGATAGTCCTCCTCGCCAAAGACCGCATTGGCCATGCCGAAGTCCAGCGCCCGCTGGGCGTCCAGGGTTTCGCCCAGCATCAGCAGCTCCGCGGCACGGTGGTGGCCCATCAGCAGCGGCAGCAGCAGGCTGGAGCCCGCCTCCGGACAGAGCCCCAGATTGACGAAGGGCATCTGAAGCCTTGCCGAAGCGCCCAGATAGACCAGATCGCAGTGCAGCAGCATGGTGGTGCCCACACCCACCGCCGGGCCGTTCACCGCCGCCACCAGGGGTTTTGCCATGGCCGGCAGCGCGGCAAGAAAATGCATCACCGGACTGTCGTCGCCGGTGGGCGGATTCTGCAGAAAATCCGTCATGTCATTACCCGCGGTGAAACAGTCGCGGGTGCCGGTCACCAGCACCACCCGGATGGCGTCTTCGCTTTCCGCGCGCTGCAGGGCGGCGGTAAGGTCCCGGTACATGGCATGGGTCAGCGCATTGCGCCGGTCCGGACGGTCAATGGATATCTCCAGGATGCCGTCACGCTCGCTGGTGACGATTCCGCCGGCTTCTTCACTCATGTTCCGCTCTCCCGGTGTGAACTCGCGCAGCAGTAAAACAGGCCCGCCGTCGCCGCGCAAATCCCGGCGGATCACTCCTGCTCGGGGCGGACCCCGACGCTGGGCTCGCCGGCTGCGTCCACCTCCACGGAAAGCACCAGCGGCTGGCAGCAGACCGAGCAGTCCTCCGTATATTCCTGCCCGGGCACGGAACAATCCACCACCAGCTCAATACTCTCCCAGCAGCAGGGGCACTGGACGGAAACGGTTTCCAGCAATGACATGGCACATCCCCCACACCTTCGGCGCCCATGATTCAGCGAAAGAGATCGCTGATCCCTTCACGCAGCCCCTGGAGCCAGGAGGGCAGTTCTCCCTCGTTATAGGGCCGGGGCGTACCGTTGCCCCAGACCGGCCCCGGCCAGCAGGGATCATCCCGGAAACGCGCCACCACATGCACATGAAGCTGGGGAACCTGATTGCCCAGCACGCCCACATTGATCCGGTCGGCGCCGGTGATTTCCTCGAGACAGCCCGCACAGCCATTGACGCCGTCCATCAGCACGCGCTGAAAGCCCGGCTCCAGTTCATGCATGGCAACCACCCCCTCGCGCCGGGGAATCACGATCACCCAGGGAAAACGCCGGTCGTTCATCCACCGAAGCCAGAAATCCCGGGTCTCGCCAATGGCCCCGGTATCGGCGGCAAGCCGAGGATGCAGCTTCATCGTTCACTCTCCTTGTAACGCTTCGCCGACCGCGCGGCGGGCTCAGCTCCGGAAACCGCGGCAACGCCGCAAGCCCACCACCGGTCCGCAACAGCGAAACGCCACCTTGTGGTTATCGATCCTGCCCCGCCGGCAAGAACGCCGGGAAGCCGGCTCACCCCTGTTCCCGGTAATCGGTGGGGCTCTTGCCTGTCCACCGGCGGAATGCGCGCGCGAAATTGGATGCGTCGGAATAGCCCAGCAACAGCGCGATGTCATCCACGGTGCGCTCGCTCTGGGAAAGATATTCCACCGCCAGCCCCTTTCGCAGGTCATCAAGAATCTGCTGGTAACTGGTTCCCAGCTGATGGAGCTTGCGCTTGAGTGTGCGCGAGGACATGTGCAGCTCGCCTGCCACGTCTTCCACGCCGGGAAAGCGCCCGGAATGGGCCAGGATGATTCGCCGGACCTTGCCGAGCAGTGCCGGCGGCGCCTTGATGCTGCTCATTTCCTGCTCGCACTGGGCGGCCGCCATCCGGGCCAGGCGCGGGTCCGCGAAACGAAGCCGCTGCTCCAGCCGCCAGGCGGGAAAGCGCATCTGGTTGTAGGCGCAGTCGAACAGACAGGGCACCGGAATCAGCTTGCGCACCCGATCAAAGCCCTCCGGCTCCGGGTAGGCAAACCGCAGCTCGCCATCAAGCTGATCGATGGGCAGCAACTTCATGCCCATGAAATGAAAACTGCTGATCAGGCTTTCGACGGCGAAGGGCGCCACATCGTTGAGCGAGACCAGTTCCTCGAACTGCAGCACCGCCATGTCGCCATCAATGAAGAACTGCAGATCGATCAGGGTCATGCGCGTGCGGTAGAACTTCACCGCCAGCTCGATGGCGTCCTGCAGGGTCTCGCTGCTCATCGCCGCGTAGCCGAGAAAACCATGGGTGGAAAGCGTCATGGAAGCGCCGAATTCCCAGCCCAGCCGGGGCTCGCCGGTCAGTTCCACCGCACGGCGCACCACCTTGTCGAACCATTCCATGGGAATGCGGGCGCCGGGCTGTTTCCACGGCTCCAGCGGACTGCCCACCGCCTCGGCCAGCGCCTTCTCACTGATCCCCCGACGCTCGAGCACATTGATCAAAAGGGGCAGGTATTCTCCGGAAATGAAATACTCCGAAGTATTCATCTTCAGAATTGTCATGAGCGCCTGCTCTCCTGTCGTGCCGCCGGCCCGCATGGCCTGAAATGACCGAGGGTTTGACACAACATAACCTCCAGCGCAGCCATCGTGCAAGGCAGTATCGACATCAGAAGCAGTGCCCCTGATGGAATGAGGAGGAACAGAAGGATGAATGCGAAAGCACCGATCAACAATCGCCCGGAAATTCCGGTCCGCGAGCCCGGCCTGCGGCCGAGCGCCGAGGTGCCGCGGCATTTCCATGGCGGCGACCCCTTTCTCAGTGCCTTCTTTGCCGCCCTCTCCTCGGTGTTTCCGGACGGCGAGCGCTTTTTCATCGATTCCGTTCGCCACTACCGCAAGGAACTGCGCGACCCGGAACTGATCCGCCAGGTACGCGCCTTTATCGGCCAGGAAGCCCATCACGGCCGCGAGCATGAAACCTTCAACGAATGGCTCGAGGAAAAGGGCTATCCCATGGCGCCGGTAATCAGCCAGGTCCGCCAGGGGCTGGAAGCAGCGCGCGAGAACCTTTCCCCGCGCCACCAGCTGGCCATGACCATTTCCCTGGAGCACTTCACCGCCATCATGGCCAACCGCTTTCTCCAGGACCCGCAACTGTCACGGCAACTGCATCCGGAGATCCGCGAACTCTTTCTCTGGCATGCCGTGGAGGAAACCGAGCACAAGGCGGTGGCCTACGACGTCTACGAAGCCGTGGAAGGGGACTACTGGACCCGGGTGCTGGTGATGCTGGAAATCACGGTGTTCTTCTGGATGCACATGATGCAGATCACCTGGGACTTTCTGAAACACGAAGGCAACGCCGGGATCCTGCGCATGGCTCGGGGGCTGGGCTGGCTCTGGGTCCGGCCCGGGCCCCTGCGCAAGCTGCTTCCGGAATACCTGGCCTGGTTCATGCCCGGATTCCATCCCTGGCAGCAGGACAACCGGGAGCTGATCGAGCCCCTGCAGCGGCGCATGGCCGAGTGGGAACTGCCCGCCCGCGGGGAAGCAGCCGACTGATCCTTCCCCGTCCGGCCCCGGCAAACCCGGCTGGCCCGCCGGGGCCTGGCCCGGCTATTGCGCCCCGTCTTCCTCTTCAGTGACTTCATCAATCCACTCGAGCCAGGTCCGTGTCAGCTTCCGGCCGAGTCTCAGGGTGTGCCAGGGGGCACGTTTCTCCGCCGGCATGGACCAGGGGTCCGGGAACCAGTGCTGCTCGATCGCCCGGTAGACTTCCAGGCGTTCGGTGAGCTGCTCCCGCAGCCGGGCCATTTCCCGCCGCCGGGCTTCGGCGGGCCAGCTTTCCCAGGCAAAGAACTTGGCATAGAGCGGTACACGCACCCTGGGCGCATCCAGCGGTGTTTCCAGCCATTGCTGCAGTGCCGCTTCGCCCGCGGCCGTGATGCGATAGACCTTGCGGTCGGGCCGGCCCGCCTGGGCGACGGTTTCCGGCTCCACCAGCCCCGCGCGGTACATGCGCTCGAGCTCCCGGTAGATCTGCTGATGGCTGGCGTTCCAGACGTGGGCCAGCCCCTTGCGGAAACGCTGGAGCACATCGTAGCCACTGGCGGGCTCATCCTTCAGTGTGATCAGCAATACGGCTCGCAGCGACACAGTCCCTCCCCGATACAGCCCCGGGCACCCCTGCCCGGCCACTTATGCACATAGTTGCATACGAATGCCAGCGGCGCCAGCCTCTGTGCAGGCCAATCATTCCACTGAATTTTCATGCTGCAACGGCATCCACGCCAATGGCGCGGGATAACGATTGCCGATTGCGCTCGTGGCCGAGACCGGCCTCCCGGTGTCACTTTAGGTCATGGGCACAGGACCGTTACACTGCCAGATTACCGCTCCCTGGAATGAATCGTACGGAGAACCTCAATGAGCGATCTGGCAGGCAAGACACTGTTCATCAGCGGTGCCAGCCGCGGTATCGGCAAGGCCATTGGCGTACGGGCCGCCCGCGACGGCGCCAATGTAGCCATCTTCGCCAAGACCACCGAGCCCCATCCCAAACTCCCCGGCACTCTCTACACCGCCGCCGAGGAGATCGAGGCGGCCGGCGGCAAGGCGCTGGTCTGCGTGGGCGATATCCGCAACGACGAGGAAGTGGAAGCGGCCATCGCGAAGACCGTGGAAACCTTCGGCGGACTGGACATTCTGGTCAACAACGCCAGCGCGCTTTCGCTCACGCCCACCGAAGCCACGGAGATGAAGCGTTACGACCTGATGCACCAGATCAACACCCGGGGCACCTTCCTCTGCAGCAAGCTGGCCCTGCCCCACCTGAAGAAATCGGACAATCCCCACGTGCTCAACCTGGCCCCGCCGATCAATCTGGGCGCCCACTGGTTCGCACAGCACTGCGCCTACACCATGGCCAAGTACGGCATGAGCCTGTGCGCCTACGGCATGGCCGAGGAATACCGGGGCAAGGTGGCATTCAATGCCCTCTGGCCGCGCACGGTGATCAACACTGCCGCCGTGCAGAATCACCTCGGCGGCGACAGCACCGTGGCCGCCGCCCGCCAGCCGGAAATCATGGCCGACGCGGCCCATGCCATCTTCCTGCGCAACGCGAAGGAAACCACCGGCAACTTCTACATCGACGATGAAGTGCTCCGGGCGGAAGGCGTGGAAGATCTCAGCAAGTACCAGGTGGACCCGGCGCTGCCCGAGAAAAAACTGATGCCCGATTTCTTTCTTGATTAAGCGGCCCTTCGGGCCGCGGCTGTGAGA
>SLJS01000259.1 GCA_007135015.1 Alcanivorax sp.
ATGGAGGGGGAGGCCGCCGAAGGCGGCCTTGCGCGGCTTCGCCGCGCCTCCCCACCCCGACCCTCCCCCTGGCGGGGGAGGGAGCCCATTGATCGACCTACTTCGCCAACGAAACCCTTTTGCGACACCCTCTTTCCAGGGGAGGGAACCGGTTAATCAACCCGCTCTGCCAGCGAAGAGCTTTACGCCTCGTCCGCCCGGGTCGGGCGCTCCACCAGCTCCAGAGAGCCCTTGGCGCCTTCGGCAAGCTTCTCAACGCTTTCCTTCGAGAAGGCATCCACGCGGATCACATCGTAGAGTGCCGCCATGGCCTCGGAGACCGAGCCGCGCTCTTCCTCGGTGATCACTTCATGCTTGATCGCCCAGTCGAGCAGCTCATCGCGCTGGTGCCCCAGCAGCGTCTCGATCTCCTGGCGCTGCTCCGGCTCCGCCTTGCGCACCGCTTCGTTGATGCGCTTGCGGATCGAGGCGGTCTCGCGGGACAGGTGCAGCGCATGCATGACGCGCCCGACCGGATCCCGCGGGTTCTCGTCCACATAGATCCCCTGAACCACGCGATCCCGGGCATGCCCCGGCTTGACGATACTCAGCGCCACGCGCTGGCCGCGCTCGTCATCCGGCCCCCTGAGCGTTCTGCCCAGCGGGAACGCCAGCAGCCTCAGCGGCGAGCGCAGTGACTTCACCGGATACCGGGTGACGGCATCGTAGAGGGCGTTCTGGGCATCGTGGAGCGAACGCTCCAGGCTCCATTCCACCAGATCACGCATGTGTTCCGGATAGCCTTCTTCATGCCACTGCTTGATTGAAGCGGAGGCGTAATAGAGCGCCACCAGGCAGTCGGTCATGCGCCCGGTAAAACGCTGGCGTGCCTTCAGATTGCCGCCGATGGTCAGCAGGCTCACATCGGTGAGCACCGAAAACACCGCGGAGAACCGGGACAGTTGCCGGTAATGCCGCTGGATGCCGCCGCGCGAAGGCACCCGGGTCAGCCGGCCGCCGGAGGCGCCCAGCACGAGCGAGCGCATGGTGTTGCGAACCGTGTGCGCCACATGGGAAAAGAACACGCCGTCGAACTTCTCCACCGCCTTGTCCTGATCCTCCATGCCCGCGGCCTCAATCTCCTGGACAATATAGGGATGGCAACGGATCGCGCCCTGACCGAAGACCATCAGGCTGCGGGTGAGAATGTTCGCCCCTTCCACGGTGATCGCAATGGGAATGGCCTGATAGACCCGCGCCAGGAAGTTCCTCGGCCCGCGGATCACGGCCCGGCCGGCCACCACGTCCATGGCATCGGTCACCACATTGCGCATCAGATCCGTGTTGCGGTACTTGAGCAGCGCCGAGGGCACCGAAGGCTTGCCTCCCCGGTCGACCATGCCCGAGGTGAACACCCGCGCGGCGTCCATCATCCAGGTGTAGCCGGCCATGTCCTCGAGCACCTCCTGGATGCCCTCGAACTCACTGATGGAGCGGCCGAACTGCTCGCGCACTTCCGCATAGGCACCCGTGGTCAGGCAGCTCACCTTGCCGGCACTGCAACCCAGCGCCGGCAGCGAAATGGAGCGGCCGATGGACAGCCGCTCAAGCAGCATGCGCCAGCCCTCGCCGATCATCTCCTGGCCGCCGACAATCTGATCCATGGGAATGAACACATCCGTGCCCCAGGTGGGCCCGTTCATGAAGGGTGTGTTCATGGGCATGTGCCGGGGGCCGCGATACACGCCCTCCAGGTCGCTGGGCACCATCACCGTGGTGACCCCCAGCTCCCGGCCCCGGCCCAGCAGGTTGTCCGGGTCATAGACCTTGATCGCCAGCCCGATCAGCGTGGCCACCGGCGCCAGGGTGATATAGCGCTTGTTCCAGGTCACCCGCAGGCCCAGCACTTCCTCGCCATTCCACTGCCCGCGGCAGACCACGCCACTGTCGGGAATGGCGCCGGCGTCAGAACCGGCCACCGGGGACGTCAGCGCGAAGCAGGGAATCTCCTCGCCCCGGGCCAGGCGCGGCAGGTAATGGCTCTTCTGCTCTTCGGTGCCGTAGGCGGCAAACAGCTCGCCAGGCCCCAGGGAGTTGGGCACCATCACCGTCACCGCCAGGGTCACGCCCCGCGAAGCGATCTTGTGCACGACCTCGGAGTGGGCCGTGTGGGAGAAACCCAGCCCGCCGTATTCCTTCTCGATCACCAGCCCGAAGAATTTCTTCTCGCGCAGGAACTGCCAGACTTCCTCCGGCAGGTCATAGAGCTCGTTGGTCACGGACCAGTCGTCGACCATGGCGCAGAGCTCCTCCACGGGCCCGTCGAGAAACGCCTGTTCTTCCTCGGTGAGCTCCGGATGGGGCGTATCGAGCAGTTCCTGCCAGTCCGGCCGGCCGGAGAACAGTTGCCCGTCCCAGTCCACCGTGCCCGCCTCCAGGGCCTGGGCCTCGGTGTCGGAGAGCTTCGGCAGCATGCCCCGGACCATGCCCAGAAGGGGCTTGCTCAGCAGACCGCGGCGCAGCCCGGAAGGAAACAGAAGGAACAGGGACAGGGCGAGCACCACAGTCCCGAAGAACATGCTGGCGCCGTGCCAGCCATCGAGCCCCATGCCCACCAGCGCCGCAATAACCAGCCCGGCAGCGAACAATCCACGATCAGCCCGGATATAGATCAATACCAGAGCCGCCAGAACCAAAAGCAGCACACTCATCACGCTCTCCTTTTCATGTGCGAGGCAGGCTCTCCAGTGTAGGCGCCTGTCTCCGCCTCTACTACCTGAATGCCCGCTTCCGCCCAGTTACACATGACCGGCGTCAACGCGGCGCCAAGTCGCCGGCATCCGGGACAGGCACTATTTCGGGACAGGCACAAATTCGGCGAGCCGGAACGGTGCCTGTCCACATCTGGTGCCTCGGATTTTGTGCCTGTCCCGAATCATCCCGGATCTCCCGCTCCTGTTCCCGGGGGAGTTTTCGGGACAGGCACGAATTTCCCCTTTCAGATGTAATTACATTTGTTATACTTCGCGAATCACCCCCAATCGGGAGACCGACCATGACCCGCAAGCTCAAACTCACCGCCATCGGCAACTCCACCGGCGTGGTCCTGCCCCGGGAGATCCTGGAGAAGCTCCGGGTGGGCCGCGGCGATGAACTGATGATCCTGGAGACCCCGGACGGCATCACCCTCACGCCCTTCGACCCGGAATTCGCCGAACAGATGGATGCGGCGGAGAAGATCATGCGCCGTCGCAGGAACCTGCTGAAAAAACTCGCGGAGTGACCTCTCATGGAAGAGCCAATCTGGATTCACAAGGAACTGGCGGAAGCCATCCACGAACGGCAACTCGCCGAGCACGGCGGCACCCCGGGCATTCGTGACGCCGGGCTGCTGGAATCCGCGCTGGCCCGACCGCAACAGCTTCTTGCCTACGGCGGTAATGAGGTGGACCTGCCGGCGCTTGCCGCGGCCCTTGCATACGGCATTGCCCGGAATCATCCCTTCATGGACGGCAACAAGCGCACTTCGGCAGTGACCTGTGAACTGTTCCTGGAACTGAACGGCTACCTCCTGTCCGCCAGCGACGAAGACCTTTATCCGGTTTTTCTCGGCCTCGCCGCCGGCGAATGGACCGAAGACGAACTGGCGGACTGGCTGCGCCGGCATTCCCGGCCGGAAAGCGTCAACGAGAACCCCGGCGTCTACGCCTGACGCCGGCAGCCGCTCGGCGGAATCACTTTCCGTGAATCCATCGCGACAGGAAATGTCGCGCCCCCCGGGCAGGGTGGGCGACTCGCGCACTCCGCCAGCGCTTGCACAACAGGCCGGCGCTGTCGAATATGGACGGCCCGGCCCCCACGGACAGAAAGACAGAAGGAAACCGACTTGCTCTTTACCCGCCAGAGCACCCTGACGCCCGGCCTGTGCATCCTCCACGGCAACCACCTGGAGGACCTCACCGATGCGCTGGTCCACTGGGTGCGCGGGAATCCGCTGGCACCGCTGGAAGACGAGATCTTTCTGGTGCAATCCAACGGCATGGCCCAGTGGCTGAAGCTGGCCCTGGCGCACGACGACGCCTGCGGCATCAGCGCCGCCCAGCAGTTCCAGATGCCGGCGCGCTTTCTGTGGCAGGCCTACCGGGCGGTGCTAGGCGAGGACGCGGTGCCCCGGACCTCGCCGTTCGACAAGTCCCGGCTGCGCTGGCGCCTGATGGCCCGGCTTCCGGAGCTGCTCGACCGGCCCGGCTTTGAACCCCTGCGACGCTTTCTCGGCAACGACCGCGACGCCCGCAAGCGCTACCAGCTCGCCGAACGCCTCGCCGATCTCTACGACCAGTACCAGGTATATCGCGCGGACTGGCTGGAAGCCTGGGAAGACGAACGGGATGAGCTGCTGCCTGCGCCCGGCTCCGGCCGGCAACCGGAACCCCTGGACAAGAACCGGTGGCAGGCGATTCTCTGGCGGGACCTGGTGCAGGCCATGCCGGACACCGACCGGCGGACCAGCCGCGCCCATATCCACCAGCAGTTTCTCGATACCCTGGAACAGGGCATCACACCGGAAGGACTGCCGGCGCGGATCATTGTCTTCGGCCTCAGCTCCCTGCCCCTGCAGGCACTGCAGGCGCTCCACGCCCTGTCGGCGCACTGCCAGACCCTGATGCTGGTGCAGAACCCCTGTCAGTACTACTGGGCGGACATCATCGAGGACAAGGAACTACTGCGCCGGGAGCAGAAGCGTCACGGCGGCAAGGACACCCTGCGCAACGTTCCCGAGGAAGAACAGCACCGCCATGCCAACCCGCTGCTGGCAGCCTGGGGTAAACAGGGCCGTGACTATGTGGGCCTGCTTTACGACTACGATGCGCCGGAACACTACCGCGAACGGTTCAGCGAGATTGATCTGTTCGAACCGCCGGCGAGGCATCATTACCGGCCCGATTCCCTGCTGGCAGCCACCCAGCATGCCATCTGGGAACTGGACCGGCTGCCGGACCAGCCGGAAGCGGCAGAACCGGATGACTCCCTTGTCTTCCACCGCGCCCACAGCCCCCAGCGTGAAGTGGAAATCCTGCACGACCAGTTGCTCCAGGCCTTCCAGGAAAGCGCCGGCGAGAAGCCGCTGCGCCCGCGGGACATCATCGTGATGGTGCCGGATATCGAAACCTACGCCCCCCATATCGAAGCGGTATTCGGCAACCTGGAAGAAAACGACGAACGCCATATTCCCTACACGATCTCCGACCGCAGCCAGCGTCACAGCCGGCCCATGGCCCGGGCGCTGGAACAGTTGCTGGAACTGCCGCGCCTGCGCTTCACCCCCGGTGAACTGCTCGACCTGCTGGAGACCCCGGCACTGCGCAACGCCTTTGCCATCGACGAGGCACAGATCCCGGAGCTGCGACAGTGGATCCACGGCGCCGGCATCCGCTGGGGCCTGCACGGCGAACAGCGCAGTGCTCTGGACCTGCCCGGCGGCCTGGAACAGAACAGCTGGTGGTTCGGCCTCAAACGCATGCTGCTCGGCTATGCGGTGGGCAGCCATGAGCCATGGAACGGCATCGAGCCCTATGACGAAGTCGGCGGCCTGCAGGCGGCGCTGGCCGGCAAGCTGGTGGCACTGGTCGAAACCCTGGAGCGTCACTGGCGTACCCTCAGCGAACCGGCACGGCCCGCCGAATGGGTGGACAACCTGCGCAACCTGATGGATGAACTCTTCCTGGTGGAGAACCAGGAAGACCTGCAACTGCAGGCC
>SLJS01000200.1 GCA_007135015.1 Alcanivorax sp.
AACTGCATGATTTAGCACATAAATTTTGCCGGCGTCAGGGGAGTCGCCGACAGTACTCCGTGAACCTGATCATTATATGCCGGAATGGTTATTGTGATCTAACCCCCTTTCTGTTATTACTTATTCCTAAAGTGATTAGACATAAAGTACTTGTAAGTGTATCTTTCTCCTAGAAAAACACACTTATAATAAACAGACGGGGCGACTAAAGTGCTGCCTTTCCTGCGAAAAAAGGCCCAGAGGGTTCTGGGGATCGATATCAGTTCCACGGCTGTAAAGCTTCTGGAATTGTCCCGCGCCGGGGATCGTTACCGGGTCGACAGCTATGGGGTTGAGCCCCTGCCCGCCGATGCAGTGGTGGAAAAGAACATCAATGACGTGGAGGCCGTCGGTGACGCAATCGCACGGCTGGTTTCCCGTACCCGACCGGGCGTGAAGCAGGCCGCGGTGGCCGTGGCGGGTTCCGCGGTGATCACCAAGGTCATCGAGATGGACGCCTCGCTCAGCGAAGATGACATGGAAACCCAGATCAAGATGGAAGCGGATCAGTACATTCCCTTCCCGCTGGACGAGGTTCGCATGGACTTCCAGGTCATGGGGCCGGTGGAAGGCAATCCCGACCGCGCCGAGGTGCTGCTGGCCGCATCACGAACCGAGAATGTGGAGATGCGTACCGACGCGCTGGAGATCGGTGGCCTTCAGGACAAGTTCGTGGACGTGGAAGCCTATTCCATGGAACGGGCCTTCCAGCTGGTTCAGCCTCACCTGCCCAACTCCGAAGAACTGGAGACCGTGGCGGTCTTCGACATAGGCGCCACCATGACAACCCTTAATGTGCTGCATGAAGGGCGCACCGCCTACACTCGTGAGCAACTGTTTGGTGGCAAGCAGTTGACCGAGGAGATTCAGCGCCGCTACGGCATCTCCATGGAAGAGGCGGGACTGGCCAAGAAGACCGGCGAGTTGCCCGATGATTACGAATCGGAGGTATTGCAGCCTTTCAAGGAGGCGGTGGTCCAGCAGGTCAACCGCTCCCTGCAGTTCTTCTATGGATCGACCCAGTTCAATGAGGTGGATCACATCCTGCTGGCGGGCGGCTCCGCCGCCATCGAAGGCCTTCCCGAGCTGATCCAGGAGAAGATCGGGGCGGGCTGCTCCGTGGCCAATCCCTTTGTGGATATGGCCCTGTCGAACAAGGTCAGCGGCAGTGCCATTGCCGCCGATGCGCCGGCGTTGATGATTGCCTGCGGGCTCGCGCTGAGGAGCTTTGAGGAATGACAACAACAATCAATCTACGGCCCTGGCGTGAGGAGCGGCGCAAGCAGCGCCAACAGGAGTTCTTTGCGCTGCTGATCTTTGCCGCAGCCCTGGGTGCCGCGATTTTCTGGTTCTGGCAGCAGTCGGTGCAGGCGGGCATCACGGATCAGCGCGAGCGTAACCGGTTTGTCCAGCAGGAGATTTCGGTTCTCGAGGAAAAGATCAGTGAAATCGACGAGCTGGAGCAACGCCGCGAGGAACTGATCGAGCGCATGGAGGTAATCCAGAGCCTGCAGGGCAACCGGCCGACCATTGTCTATATCTTTGATCAGCTGGTGCGAACGCTTCCCGACGGCGTCTACTATACCGAGGTCACGCGCAGCAGAGATAGTTTCACGATACTGGGCGTGGCCGAATCCAATGCGCACATCTCCAGGCTGATGCGCAATCTGGAACGCTCCGACTGGTTCAAGGATCCGAATCTGGGAAGTGTCACCGCGCTTGGCCGCAATGGCGCGAACCGTTTCGCCCTGACGGTGAAAGAGACCATGCCGGGTTCGGATGAGGAGGACGAACAGTGAAGATGGATGACCTCAAGAACCTGGATATCCAGGAGCTGTTGCAGAGCCTCCAGGATCTGGATCCCGAAAATGTGGGCTCCTGGCCGGCGCCGGTCAAGATCGGGATTGCGATACTGGTGTTCATCGGCGTGATCGTTGCCGGTTACGTTTTCAGCATCACCGGCCTGCAGGATCAGCAGGAAAATCTGGCGCAGGAAGAGGAGTCTCTCCTGCAAGAATTCGAACGCAAGGCCCACCGGGCCCATCACCTGGACCAGTACCGGGCCCAGCTCGAGGACATGGAAGAGTCCTTCGGGTCACTGCTTCAGCAACTGCCCCGGGATACGGAAGTGCCCGGCCTGCTGGAAGATATTTCCCATACCGGGGAGGGCTCGGGTCTCGAGTTCGAAAAGATCGAGCTTGGTGACGAGGTGGAGCGGGAGTTCTACGCGGAATTGCCCATCGAGATCGAGGTAAAGGGCGATTATCACAGCCTTGGCTCCTTTGTCAGCGGGGTATCCGCGTTGCCGCGGATCGTGACCCTGCATGATTTCAGGATTCAACCCACCGGGGGGCGGGATCGCGAGGGGGTGCCGGATGACGGACTGCTGCGAATGAGCATTACCGCCCGGACCTATCGTTATGCTGCCGGTGACCGATGAGGAGGCCTGGAAAATGAAAACAGTGATCTTCCTCAAGATGTTGCTGGTTGCCGGTCTGGTTCCGGCGGTGCTGTCGCTTGGCGGCTGCAGTCGCGGGCCGGAACTTGATCAGCTCGAGGCCAGACTCGACGAGACCCGGGCACGCCCGCGCGGGCGTATCGAGCCCCCGCCAGAGTTCGAGCCGATTGCCACATTTTCCTACGGCGCCCATCAGGAAAGGCCGCCGTTTACGCCCCCGATCGATGAAGAGGAACTGGATCGGCCGGATGGCAGGCAGGTGGAGCCGGACCGGGATCGGCCCACCGAATATCTGGAACGCTACGCGCTGGATTCGTTGCGCATGGTGGGGACCATCACGCGCGAAGGCGAGCCGCTACAGGCGCTGGTCCTTGATCCCACCGGATCGGTGAACCGTGTCCGGGCGGGTGACTACATGGGAAGAAATTTCGGGCGAGTGATTGAAGTCGACGAAGGACGGATATCACTTGTGGAGATCGTACCTGACGGGCGTGATGGCTGGGTGGAACGTTCCCGGACCATCAGGCTTGTTGATTAAGCAGCTGGGGAAGCCGTCATGAATACTGAAAGAAAAACAACCGGGATTCCGCGCCGTCTGCTGACCGGTATGGCAGCGGGGCTGGCGATGCTGCTGTGCGCGCCCCTGAATGCGGCGGTGCTCAAGGACGTCAGTTATACCACCCTGCCGGGCAACCGGATCGAGGTGCGCATGACCTTTGACGGGGAGCCGCCGGAGTCGCGCAGCTACAGCATTGAGCAGCCCGCGCGGGTGGCGCTGGATCTGCTCAATACCACCAACGAGGTCGCCGAGAGGCATCATGAGCTGCGTTCGGATCTGGCGCGCAGCGCCACCGTGGTGGAAGCCCAGGAACGCACCCGGCTGATCGTGAACCTGACCCGGTCCATGGGCTACGAGACCAGCATCGAGGGTAATGACCTGGTGCTTGTGCTGGGTGGTGAATCCGAGGCCGAGCCGGTCTTCGAAGCCGAACCCCGGATGGCGGAGGAAGAGCCTCGTCGTTTCGATGCCGAGGGCCACCAGGTGGAGGATGTGGACTTCCGCAGGGGCGACGCCGGTGAAGGCCAGGTACGGGTAAGCCTGTCCCGCTCGGCAATTCCGGTGGACGTGCGTGAGCAGGCCGGACGCATTCATGTGCGTTTCATGGGGACATCGCTGCCCGAGGATCTGATGCGCCGCATGGATGTGCAGGACTTCGGCACGCCGGTTCGCCATGTGGATACCCGCAGGGACGGTGACGCCGTGGAAATGGTGGTGCACCCCGAGGGCGAGTGGGAATACATGGCCTATCAGGCCGATCGGCAGTTCACGGTCAACGTCCGGCCGGTTACAGAGGACGAGCCCGACCGCCGGCGCGATGAGTTCCAGTTCACCGGCGAAGAGCTGTCGCTGAACTTCCAGGACATTGAAGTGCGTTCGGTGCTGCAGCTGATCGCCGACTTTACGGGCATGAACCTGGTCGCCTCGGACACGGTCACCGGCAGCATCACGCTGCGGCTGCAGAATGTCCCCTGGGATCAGGCGCTCGACCTGATTCTGCGAACCAAGGGCCTGGACAAGCGCCAGAGCGGCAATGTGTTGCTGATTGCTCCGGCCGACGAGATCGCGGCCCGTGAGCAACTCGAGCTGGAAAGCCAGAAACAGCAGGAGCAACTGGCTCCGCTTCGCAGCGAGTATATCCGCATCAATTACGCCCGCGCCGGGGACATGGAAAGCCTGATCAAGGAGGAGGGGTCGATCCTTTCGGAGCGTGGCGGGATCACGGTGGACGACCGCACCAACACGCTCATCGTCCAGGATACGGAACGCAATCTGGAACAGATTCGCGACGTCATCCGCACCCTGGATATTGCCGTGCAGCAGGTGCTGATCGAAGCTCGGGTGGTGGTGGCCACCTCCGATCTGGCCAATGAGCTGGGCGTTCGCTGGGGTGGCCTTGCGCTGGACCTGCAGAATTTTGCTCAGGAGGGACGGACTCATGTGGCGACCGGGCGAGCCAGACAAGTAACGGAAACCGGGGCCGGCCTGCTCAGCGGGGATGACATCGAGATCGAGACACCCGACGAGCTGATGGTGGACATGGGTGTGACCAGCAGCCAGGCCACACGTTTCTCGCTCGGCTTCGTGGATGTGCGAAGCGGGATTCTGGAACTGGAACTCTCTGCTCTGGCCGCGGAAGGTCATGGCGAGGTGATCGCAACGCCCAAGGTGCTGACCGCCGACCAGCAGCCCGCGGTGATCGCGTCGGGCACCCAGATCGGTTACGAGGAGGCCACTGCCAGTGGCGCCACGGCGGTATCCTTCATCGAGGCGGAGCTTCGCCTGGAGGTCACGCCGCGGATTACCCCGGACGGTCGCGTGATCATGGAGCTGAATATCCATAATGACTCGGTGGGCTCGGTCATCGCCGGCATCCCCAGCATTGATACCAACCGGGTGGAAACCACGGTGCTGGTCGACGACGGCGAGACGGTGGTGCTCGGCGGCATCTTCCAGCAGGAAAAGCTCGAAGGTGTGGTCAAGACGCCCTTCCTCGGGGATCTTCCCTGGATCGGCCGGCTTTTCCGGCGCACATTCAGCGAGGATGAAAAGCAGGAACTGCTGGTGTTCATCACGCCACGGCTGGTCCAGGACGGGGACGCTCTGGCGTCGAACTGAGTGGCATCAGAGCAGTCGTCCATATTTCTCGTGGGCCCCATGGGTGCCGGAAAGAGCACCCTGGGGCGCCATCTCGCCCGCCGGCTTGATCGTCCCTTCTTCGATGCCGATCGTGTCATTGAAGAGCGCACTGGTGCGGACATTCCCTGGATCTTCGACATGGAGGGCGAAGAGGGCTTCCGTCGGCGCGAGCAGGCGGTGATCGAGGAATTCACGTCCCGGCCGGGGATCGTGCTGGCCACCGGCGGCGGTGCCGTCCTTGACGAGCAGAACCGACGCAATCTCCATGAACGTGGCATCACCATCTATCTCTGGACGCCGGTTGCCGTACAGCTCGCCCGCACCCGCAAGGATCGAAGCCGGCCGTTGCTGCAGGCGGATGATCCGCAGGAAGTGCTTGAGAAACTGATGAGCGAGCGTGATCCCCTCTACCGGGAAGTGGCCCATCATGTGGTTTCCACTTCCTCTGGCAATCTGCGCAA
>SLJS01000158.1 GCA_007135015.1 Alcanivorax sp.
CAGACCGGATTCGACCTGCGAACAGCCGTCCCGGCCTTCCAGCGCTTCCTCGACTTCCATCCCCCCCCGCTCCAGCACGCGCCGGATAAAACTCCGATTGACCGGATTGTCCTCGATAACCAGCGCCAGGCCCGAGAGCTTCGGCAGCACGTCTCCCGCCTTGTCCGGACGCTTGGCAACGGGTGAGCTCAGCATCTTACCGGCCGGGCGAGCCACCAACTCCATGGTAAAGCAACTGCCCTCACCCGGCGTACTGCTGGCGCGGATATCGCCCCCCAGCGAGCGGGCCAGCTGCCGGGCGATCGCCAGGCCCAGGCCGCTGCCGCCGTGGCGGCGGGTATCGGTGCCGTCAAGCTGCTGGAAGGGCTCGAAAACATGCTCCAGGGCATCGGCGGGCATTCCGATTCCGGTATCCCTGACCCGGACCACCAGCGGGGTAACGGTCTCGCCGCGCCAGTGAACCTTCACCGTCACGCTTCCATGGTCGGTGAACTTGATGGCATTGCCCACCAGGTTCATGAGTATCTGCCGGACACGCCAGGGGTCGGTGCGCAGTCTTTCGGGCACAGGGCTGACATACTCCATTTTCAGCTCCACATCCTTCTCCCTGGCGGGCAGCTCATGGCTGTAGAGCACATCATCGAGCAGATCGGTCAGGCTGAATTCGCGTTCGTCCAGATTCATTTCCCCCGCCTCGATACGGGAGAAATCCAGCACCTCGTTGATCAGCACCAGCAGGGCGTTGCCGTTCTGCTGGATCACGTTGAGATAATGCCTGCGCTCGGCCTCATCCACAGCCGTTTCATCGAGAAGCTCGGTATAGCCGAGAATAGCCGTCATGGGCGTACGGATCTCATGACTCATGTTTGCCAGGAAACGGCTCTTGGCCTGATTGGCCTGCTCCGCGTCACGGCGGGCCTGTTCGAGTTCGCCGCGCATGCTCGCCATGGAAGCAACCATCTCGTTGAAATCATCCGCAAGCTCGCCAAGCTCATCACGGCCCTTCACCCCGGCCCGCAAGGACAGGTTCCGGGTCCTGGCCAGCTCTCTCATCGTCTCGTGGAGACCGGCCAGACGCCGAAAAACGATCCTGCGGACCTGGAAGTGCACCACGGTCACCGCCAGGAAAGTCACCACCGCGAGCAGACCCGCAAGCCAGATGAGTGTATCGAGGCCCTGCTGATACACGGTACGGGGCTGCTCGATCCGCCCCCGGGCCACCGGTTGCCCCCCGTAGTCCCGGATCAGGAAGGTCCCCGCAATGCGCTGTGACGAGAGCGGCTCCACACGCCGGTCCGGGGCGTCCATGGCGGCTTCGGGGGCGGGCTGGATGTCCACCGGAAGGCCGGTGATGCCGGAAAGTTCGCGGGCGACCCGTTCATCCAGGGGGATCCCGAACAGCACGGCCCCGCAATCGCCCACGGGCTCCATGGCAAACATGACCGGGGCATCGTCAAGGGTGCGGACCCCGGAAAAGGGGTAACAGCCGCGCTCGCGAAAGGCGCGATACAGCTGCTCCAGCGCCTGTGGGTCGTTGTCGTCCAGGGCATGTCTCGCCAGATGCCAGTCACCGTCCTCGGAGAACACCACCACCTGGTCCAGCCGCATGGCTCCGGCGGACGCCCTCGGCAACTGCAATGCCTCCTCCTGCGGCGCGCCCCCGGCGAGCCCTCTGACCGACGACCTTCCCGCCCAGTCGCTTGTCCGGGCATGAAGGGTGGTCAGCATCTGCATGAAGGCATGCTCCACGCGGTCGATATCGCCGCGAAGCGTCTCTTCCTCGAACTCGGTGAAGCGGGGCATGAGGACCAGATAGACCACCAGCAACGCTCCGAGCACGGCGCCGAGCGCGGCTGAATAGAAAACCACCAGAAGCTTGCGTCCCAGCCGCACCGGCCTGCCCTCACTGCTGTTATCCGCCCCGGCGGCCTGCTGTTATCCGCCCCGGCGGCCTGCTGTTATCCGCCCCGGCGGCCTGCTGCTATTCGCCCCGGCGACCTGCTGTTATTCGCCCCGGCAACCCGATGTTATCCGCCCCGGCGTACTGTTGTTCTTGCTCCGGCGGCACGCTGCAAGCCCGATAATGATCCTGGCAGTCCAGCCCAAACGCTTTCCACGAGCCGCCCGCGGACCCACCGCAAATGTACCCGACACCCGCTCCGGGGAGCACCAAAAACCCACCAGCGACCCGATCCGGTTACCTTAGCAAAGCGTCACGGATGAAAATAGCCACACCGGTCAGTATCATGGGGTCCGAATTTCAGGCTGGACCCCGATTCATGAGCGAAACGCCCCGCAAGATCCTGGTGACCAGTGCCCTGCCCTATGCCAACGGCCCCATCCATCTGGGACACCTTCTCGAGTACATCCAGACCGACATCTGGGTGCGATTCCATAAACTGCGCGGCCGGGACTGCACCTATGTCTGTGCCGATGACGCCCATGGCACGGCCATCATGCTCAAGGCGGAAGAACGGGGCCTGAGTCCCGAGGCGCTCATCGAACAGGTCAAGGCCGAACACGAAAGGGACTTTTCCGACTTCCTGATCGAGTTTGACAACTACTACACCACCCACAGTGAGGAAAACCGCCAGCTGGCCGAGGAGATCTACACCCGGAACCTGGACGGCGGCTTCATTACACAGAAGACCATCAAGCAGCTCTATGACCCGGAGCGCGGCATGTTCCTGGCGGACCGCTTCGTCTGCGGAACCTGCCCGCGTTGCCAGGCACCCGGCCAGTACGGCGACAACTGCGAGGCCTGCGGGGCGACCTACACACCGGCGGAACTCAAGGCCCCCTATTCGGCCATCAGCGGTGCCACCCCGGTGGAGAAGGAAACCACACAGCTTTTCTTCGACCTGCCGCGTTTCGAGTCCATGCTCCGTGAATGGCTCGACTCCGGCGCCCTGCAGGAAAGCGTGGCCAACAAACTGCGCGAGTGGCTTGACGAGGGCCTCCAGCCCTGGGACATCAGCCGCGAGGCCCCCTATTTCGGTTTCGAGATCCCCGGCTGGCCCGGAAAGTACTTCTACGTCTGGATGGACGCGCCGGTGGGCTACATGGCGAGTTTCCGCAATTACTGCGACCGGGCGGGGCTGGATTTCGAGGAATACTGGCGCGTGGGCAGCCACGCCGAGCTGTATCATTTCATCGGCAAGGATATCGTCAATTTTCACGGTCTGTTCTGGCCGGCCATGCTCGAGGGCGCGGGCTTTCGCCAGCCCACGGCCCTGTTCTGCCATGGCTTCGTTACCGTCAACGGGGCCAAGATGTCCAAGTCCCGCGGCACCTTCATCATGGCCCGCACCTATCTCGAGCATCTGCAGCCGGAGTATCTGCGCTACTACTTCGCCGCCCGGCTGGGCTCCGGCGTGGAGGACCTGGACCTGAACCTGGATGACTTCGTCCAGCGGGTGAACAGCGACCTGGTGGGCAAACTCGTCAACATCCCCAGCCGCACGGCCAACTTCGTGCGCAAGCTCGGCGGAACACTGCCCGCTTCCCTCGACAATGAGGAACTGGTTCGCGCTACACAGCAGCGCGCAGAACGGATTGCGGAACTCTACGAAGAACGCGAATACGCCCGAGCCATGCGCGAGATCATGGCGCTGGCCGACCAGGCCAATCAGTACATCAACGAACAGGAACCCTGGAAACTGGCGAAGGATCCGGACAGCGCCGAGCGGGTACTGGCCATCTGCGCGACCGCCATCAATGTCTTCCGGCTCCTGATCATCTATATCAAACCGGTACTGCCCGAACTGGCGCGCAATGCCGAAGCCTTCCTCCAGGTGGATCCACTGGAATGGGACGACCATCGCCAGCTTCTGCTCGATCATCCCCTGCGCAAGTTCAAGCCACTGATACAGCGGGTGGACGAAAAACAGGTCCATGCCATGCTCGAGGCCTCGGCCTCCGCCACAACGGGCCAACAGGCCACGGAGGCCCCAATGAAAGAGGAAAGTGAAGACGACGGCGATCTCATCAATATCGACGATTTCCTCAAGATCCGGCTCCGGGTGGCGCGCATCCTCAAGGCGGAAGAAGTGGAAGGCGCCGACAGGCTGCTGCGACTGACCCTGGATGCCGGCGAAGGACAGCCGCGCACGGTATTCGCGGGCATCCGCGAGAAGTACAGCCCCGGGGAGCTCGAAGGCAGGCTCACGGCGCTGGTGGCGAATCTGGCCCCGAGGAAGATGAAATTCGGCGTATCCGAAGGCATGGTGCTGGCCGCCGGGCCCGGAGGCCGGGACATTTTCCTGCTGAGCCCGGACGACGGCGCCGAGCCCGGCATGGAGATACGATAAGCACGGAGAACCCATCACCGCCCGGGACACCGGGCACACCCAGGACCCGGACGGGAAGCCCCATGACGGACAGCCTTACGATTACACGGCCGGATGACTGGCATCTGCACTTTCGCGACGGCGAATTCCTTGCGCAGACGGTGCCCGCCACGGCGGCTGTCTTTGCCCGGGCGATTGTCATGCCCAACCTGGCGCCGCCGGTGGTAAACGTGGAGCAGGCCGCCCAGTACCGCGAGCGCATTCTCGCACAGGTGCCCGCAAGCACCGCGTTTCAGCCCCTGATGACGCTTTATCTGACCGAGGGTACTTCGCCGGAGGATATCGCCGCCGCGGCGGAAAGCGGTATCGTCTTCGGCTGCAAGCTCTATCCCGCCGGCGCCACCACCCACTCCGACAGCGGCGTCCGCGACCCGGCGCGCATCAGACACCTGTACGAAGCACTGGAACGCCATGACCTGCCCCTGCTGGTACACGGCGAAGTCACCGATTCCGACATTGATATCTTCGACCGCGAGCGGGTCTTCATCGACCGCTACCTGGCGGCCATCCGCCGGGACTTCCCGGCCCTGCGCATCGTCTTCGAGCATGTCACCACCCGGGAAGGGGTGCAGTTCGTGCAGGACAGCGGAGAACGGACCGCCGCCACCGTCACGCCCCAGCACCTGATGCTCAACCGCAACGACCTGCTGGTCGGAGGCATCCGCCCACACAACTACTGCCTGCCCGTACTCAAGCGTGCCGAACACCAGCGGAGCATTCAGCAAACGGTGCTCGAAGGCCACCCGCGCTTTTTCCTGGGCACGGATTCCGCGCCCCATTCACGGGACGCCAAGGAAACCGCCTGTGGCTGCGCCGGCTGCTATTCCGCCCCGGCCGCCCTGCCGTTGTACGCGGAGTTCTTCGAAGCCAACGGCGCCCTGGAACAGCTCGAAGGATTTGCCAGCCACTACGGCGCCGATTTCTACGGCCTGCCACGCAACCGGGAGACGGTGACCCTGGAGAGACAATCCTGGCGCATCCCGGAAACCATTGATGGCGGCGGCACCACCATCGTGCCCTGGCAGGCCGGCCGCGAGCTTCACTGGGCGACGCGCTGAGCCACTTTAAGCCGTAGCCCGGATGAAGCGAAGCGCAATCCGGGGCCGCGAAGCGGCCACGAGCGGGTTCGCCGGCATCATGAACAGGACCAGGCGAAGGAAGGGCCTGACAGCCGCGCTGGAAAATCCCCCGGATTACGGCCTTCGGCCTTCATCCGGGCTACAGACTGGCAGAGCGGATCCGACAACCGGTTCCCTCCCCCTCGCGAGGGTGTCGCAAAAGGATTGTGGGAGCGCACCTTGGGGCG
>SLJS01000382.1 GCA_007135015.1 Alcanivorax sp.
CCGTGCATCCTTGCCGTCCCGAAGCTTCGTGCCGGTACAGTACGATGCGTGTTGAGCAATTCGATTTCGAGCTCCCGGACGAGCTGATCGCTCGTCGTCCCCCCGAGCGTCGCCGGGATTCCAGGCTGCTGGCGCTGACCCGGGACGGGCTTTCCCATGAACGTTTTACCGATCTGGTGGGTCATCTGCGCCCCGGTGATCTGCTGGTTTTCAATGACAGCCGGGTGATTCCCGCGCGGCTGCTCGGCGAGAAGGAAACCGGCGGCAGGGTGGAGGTGCTGATCGAGCGGCTGCGCGGCGAGCGCGAGGCGCTGGCCCATGTGCGTGCCTCGAAGTCCCCCCGGCCGGGCACCTGGCTGCATTTCGCCAGCGGGGTCTCGGCCCAGGTGCGCGGGCGCGAGCAGGACCTGTTCCATCTTATGTTCGCCGGCACCGAGTCGCTGCTGGCCACCCTGGAGCGGATCGGGCATGTGCCGCTGCCACCCTACATCGACCGTCCCGACGAGGAGGCCGACCGGGAGCGCTACCAGACGGTCTACGCCCGCCGGCCCGGAGCCGTGGCCGCACCCACCGCCGGGCTGCACTTCGACGAGCCCATGCTCGACGAGTTGCGCGAGGCGGGGGTGGAAACCGGGTTCGTGACCCTGCACGTGGGCGCGGGCACCTTCCAGCCGGTGCGGGTGGAGCAGGTGGAAGACCACCGGATGCATTCGGAGTACTACGAGGTGCCCGATGAACTGCTCGAGCAGGTGGCCGCCACCCGGGCGCGCGGCGGGCGCGTGGTGGCGGTGGGCACCACGGCGCTGCGCACCCTGGAGGCGGCCTGCGAAGGCGGACGGCTGCGTTCGGGCAGCGGGGAGACGGATATCTTCATCTATCCCGGCTACCGGTTCCGCATGGTGGATGCGCTGGTGACCAACTTTCATCTGCCGCGCTCGTCGCTGCTGATGCTGGTCAGCGCCTTTGCCGGCCGGGAGCGGGTGCTGGCCGCCTACCGCGAGGCGGTGGAGCGCCAGTACCGTTTCTTCAGTTATGGCGATGCGATGTTTATGGAGCGCCGAGAGCCGGGTGTCGAATGAGCCACGGAGGTATCGTGGCGAAATAGAGAAAGGAGAAACGCTTGTCGCGCATGAGCTTTGAACACCTGTGTTCCGACGGCATGGCCCGGCGCGGGCGCATGACTTTTCCGCGGGGGACAGTGGAAACGCCGGCATTCATGCCGGTGGGCACCTATGGTTCGGTCAAGGGCATGCTCCCCCGGGACCTGGAGGCCACGGGCTCGCAGATCTGCCTGGGCAACACCTTTCACCTGATGCTGCGCCCGGGCACGGAGGTGATTGGCGCCCACGGGGGGCTGCACGGGTTCATGCAGTGGCCGCGGCCCATTCTCACCGATTCCGGGGGCTTCCAGGTATTCAGTCTGGGTGAGCTGCGCAAGGTCACCGAGGAGGGCGTGGCCTTCCGCTCGCCGGTGAACGGCGACCGGATCTTTCTCTCGCCGGAGGGCGCCATGGAGGTCCAGCGGGCGCTGGACAGCGATATCTGCATGATTTTCGATGAGTGTACGCCGTTTCCCGCCACCGAGGAGCAGGCGCGGGCTTCCATGGAGCTGTCGCTGCGCTGGGCCGAGCGCAGCAAGGCCGCCCATGAGGACAACGATGCCGCCTGCTTCGGGATCGTGCAGGGGGGCATGTATGAGGGGCTGCGCCGGGAGTCGCTGGCCCGGCTGCGGGAAATCGGTTTCGACGGCTACGCCATCGGCGGGCTTTCGGTGGGCGAGCCCCGCGAGGAGATGTTGCGGGTGCTCGAGGGCCTCACACCGGCCATGGACGAGGACAGCCCGCGTTACCTGATGGGCGTGGGCCGTCCGGAAGACATTGTCGAGGCGGTGTTGCGGGGTGTGGACATGTTCGACTGCGTGCTGCCCACCCGCAATGCCCGCAACGGACACCTGTTCACCAGCGAGGGCGTGGTGCGCATTCGCAATGCCCGCCACCGTAGCGATACCGGCCCCCTGGACACGGCCTGCGACTGCTATACCTGCGCGAATTTCTCCCGGGCCTATCTCCATCACCTGGAGCGCTGCGGGGAAATGCTGGCCGCCCAGCTGGGCACGCTCCACAACCTGCACTACTATCAGCGGCTGATGCGCGGATTGCGAGGGGCCATCGAAGCCGGTACATTGTCGGCCTTCGCGAGCGACTTCTACCGGGCCCGGGCCACGCAGAACCCGGCATCCTGATGACGAGGAAACCGTAATTATGCAGATTCTTCCCGCCTCTCAGGCCGGCTTTCTCCCGGCCGGCGCACCCCAGGGCTCCGGCGGCCTGGAGATCATCATGCTGGTGGTCCTCATGGTGGTGTTCTACTTCTTCCTGATCCGGCCCCAGACCAAGCGGGCCAAGGAACATCGGGAACTGGTCTCGGCCCTGGACAAGGGCGACGAGGTGGTCACCACCGGCGGACTGCTGGGCAAGATCACCAAGGTGAGCGACGACTTCGTCGTGCTCGAGATTGCGGACAGACTGGAAGTGAAAGTGCAGAAGCACAGCGTCCAGGCCACGTTGCCGAAAGGCACCATCAAGTCTATCTGACCGGAGGCGCCCATGGCCCGCTATCCGCGATGGCGGTTTTTCCTGTTGCTGGCGGTGATCCTTTTCGCCGGCATCTACGCGCTGCCCAACGTATTCCCGGACTCCCCGGCGATCCAGGTCACCAGTGCCCAGGCTGGCGGTGAGCTGGCGGAACGGGACCTGCAGCGTGTCCACAGCGCCCTGGAAGAGGCCGAGCTATCTCCCGGGCCGGGTGAGCTCGACGGGCATTCCTGGATCGTGCGCCTTCCCGACAGCGAGGCGCAGCTGCGTGCCCAGAACATTGCCGAGCGGGTGCTGGGCGACGGCTATGTGGTGGCCCTGAATCTGGTGCCCAATACGCCGCCCTGGCTGCGGGCACTGGGCGCCAGCCCCATGAACCTGGGCCTTGATCTCCAGGGCGGGGTGCATTTCCTGCTGCAGGTGGACATGGATACTGCGGTGGAGCAGCGCATGGAGGCCTGGGCGTCGGAGTTCCGCATCCTGCTCCGTGACGAGGGCATCCGCTACCGTGACGTGGACGAGCGCGGCACCGAAATCATCGCGTCCTTCGCCTCCGCCGAGGACATGAGTGAGGCGCGGGGCCTGGCCCGCGCGCACCTGCCGGAGTTCATGGTCAGCTCCGACGAGCAGGCGAATCGTCTGCGGCTGGAGCTGACCGACGACGCCCTTCGCGAGATCAAGGACTATGCGGTGGACCAGAACCGCACCGCCCTGAACAACCGGGTCAACGAACTGGGCGTGGCCGAGCCGCTGGTCCAGCGCCAGGGCGCCGACCGCATCGTGGTGCAGCTGCCCGGCGTCCAGGACGCGGCCACCGCCCGCCGGATCCTCGGGCGTACCGCCACCCTGGAGTTCCGCATGGTGGCCGATGATGTGGACCCGCGCCGGGTGGAGGCGGGCCGGCCGCCGCCGGGCACCGAGATCTTTCCCTACCGCGATGACCGCCGTCCGCCGGTGGTGCTGCGCCGGGAGAACATCGTCACCGGCGACCAGGTGACCAACGCCCGTTCCGGTTTCGACCAGCACGGGGTGCCGGAAGTGAATATCACCCTGGACGGCACCGGCGCGCGCAGCATGCAGCGTGTCAGTTCGCGCAATATCGGCAAGCCCATGGGCGTGCTGTTCATCGAAACGCGCACGGACTTCGAAACCTACGAGGACGAGGACGGCGAAATCCGCGAACGGGCCGTGACGTCCCAGGACAAGTACGTCATCAATGTGGCCAATATCCGCGACACCCTGAGCAGCCGCTTCCGGATCACCGGGCTGGACAGTGCCGCCGAGGCCTCGGAGCTGGCACTGCTGCTGCGCGCTGGCGGTCTGGCCGCGCCGGTGTATATCACCGAGGAGCGCACGGTGGGCCCGAGCATGGGCGCGGACAATATCGAGGCGGGCCTCAATTCGCTGGCGCTGGGGCTGTTCCTGGTGCTGCTGTTCATGATCTTTCGCTATAAGGTCTTCGGGATCGTGGCCGACATCGCCCTGGTGGGGAACCTGGTGGTGATCGTGGGCGTGATGTCGCTGATTCCGGGCGCGACCCTGACGCTGCCGGGTATTGCCGGCATCGTGCTGACCGTGGGCATGGCAGTGGACGCCAATGTGCTGATCTTCGAGCGCATACGCCAGGAACTGCGCAAGGGCGCCTCGCCCCGGGAAGCGATCGATTTCGGTTACGGCCGGGCCTTCCAGACCATTCTGGATGCCAATATCACCACCCTGATCGTGGCCGTGATCCTGTTTGCCGCTGGCACCGGCACCGTCCAGGGCTTCGCCGTGACGCTGTTCATCGGGATTCTTGCTTCCATGTTCACGGCCATCATCGGTACCCGCTCGATCATCGAGCTGATCTACGGCGGTTCGGGCAAGCGTGCCCCGGCCCAACTGAGCATCTGAAGGTGGCGCTATGAGAGCGGAAACCAATATCGACTTCATGTCCGTGCGCAAGCCGCTGGCGTTTCTCTCGGTGGCGCTGGTGGTGCTGTCCGTTGTGCTGGTGCTGGGCCGTGGCCTCAACCTGGGGCTGGATTTCACCGGAGGCACCCTGGTGGAAGTGGGCAGCGACGAGGATATTGCCCTGCAGGCGGTGCGCGATGCTCTGGGGGCGGAAGGCTATGGCGATGCCGTGGTCATGCATTTCGGCTCTGCCAGGGAGGTGCTGGTACGGGTGCCTCCGGACGTGGTTGAAAGCGCCGATCCGGAAGCAGACGGCGCCGGGGTGAACCGCGACGAGGTCGGCCAGCGCGTGTTCGAAGTGCTGTCGCGCTCCATCGAGGGGCTGGACCTGCGCCGGGTGGAATTCGTCGGCCCCCAGGTGGGCGACGAGCTACGCGACCAGTCCGGTCTGGCGCTGCTGATGGCGCTGGGCATGATGCTGCTCTATGTATGGTTCCGCTTTACCAACAAGTTCGGCGTGGCCACGGTGACCGCCCTGTTTCATGATGTGATCATCGTGCTCGGTTTTTTCGCACTGATCCAGGGTACCTTTGATCTGACCGTATTGGCCGCGTTGCTGGCGATCATCGGTTACTCGCTCAACGACACCATCGTGGTGGCGGATCATATCCGCGAGGATTTTCGCTATTCGCGCATGACCGACCCCGAGGCGATCATCAACCAGGCCATCAACAAGACCATTTCCCGTACCCTGGTGACCTCGCTGACCACACTGCTGGTACTGGTCTCGCTCTATATCTTCGGCGGCGAAATGCTGCGCGGGTTCTCCGTGGCACTGATCGCCGGCGTGATCGTGGGTACCTATTCGTCCATCTATGTAGCCAGCAACGTGCTGATGCTGATGAAGGTGGACAAGGAAGACTTCCGCATCCCCGAGCCGGAAGAACTCGACGAAATGCCCTAATGGCTGCGGGCTGCGGGCTGCGGGTACCGCCGCAGTGTGTGCGTTCTGAAGTGAATCGTGGTCCGAGGCCGGGATTCACTCCCGACCCGTAGCTCGTGGCCCGCGGCTCGTAGCCGGAGGCCGCGACAGCGGCCGACCCTATTTTTTCAGCAGCCCGCCCAGATGCGGCTGTATGGTCTGCAGCATGGCCTTGAAGACC
>SLJS01000218.1 GCA_007135015.1 Alcanivorax sp.
CAGGAGCACTGCTCGCAGCGCGAAGAATCCGGCACCGTGCCGGAATACGGGGTTTTCGCGCTGCAAGCAGCGCTCCTACAGGGGTCATCAGATACAGGTGCTATCACGCCTCTTTCGACACCCTCTTTACGGGATCTGCAACACTCCCTGTCCCGAATTATTGGCACCAGCCCAAACCCGTAGCCCGTAGCCCGTAGCCCGAAGCCCGCAGCCGGGGAAGACGTCAGTCTTCCCCGTGCTTCTCCGCCAGGTAGAACCAGGTGCTCATTACCGAATCCGGGTTCAGCGAGACGCTGGAGATGCCCTGGTCCATCAGCCAACGGGCAAGGTCCGGGTGATCCGAGGGGCCCTGGCCGCAGATGCCCACGTATTTGCCCGCCTTGTTGCAGGCGTCGATGGCCATCTTCAGCAGCATCTTCACCGCCGGGTCGCGCTCGTCGAACAGATGGCTGATTACACCGGAGTCCCGGTCCAGGCCCAGGGTGAGCTGGGTCAGGTCATTGGAGCCGATGGAGAAGCCATCAAAGTGCTTCAGGAACTCGTCGGCCAGCAGCGCATTGGTGGGCAGCTCGCACATCATGATCACCCGCAGGTCGTCCTTGCCGCGCTTGAGGCCGTTCTGGTCCAGCAGCTTGACCACCTGCTCGGCCTCTTCCACCGTGCGCACGAAGGGCACCATGACTTCCACGTTGGTAAAGCCCATCTTCTCGCGCACTTTCTTCAGCGCGCGGCACTCCAGCTCGAAGCAGTCCCGGAAGTTCTCGCTGATGTAGCGCGATGCCCCCCGGAAGCCCAGCATGGGGTTCTCTTCCTCGGGCTCGTAGAGCCTGCCGCCGATCAGGTTGGCGTACTCGTTGGACTTGAAGTCCGACAGCCGCACGATCACCTTCTCCGGGTGGAAGGCCGCCGCCAGGGTGGAAATGCCTTCCGCCAGCTTCTCCACGTAGAAATCCACGGGGTCGCCGTAGCCGGCGATTCGCTTGTCCGCGGCCTTCTGCACATCCCTGGGCAGGGTGTCGTAGTTGAGCAGCGCCTTGGGATGCACGCCGATCATGCGGTTGATGATGAACTCGAGCCGGGCCAGGCCCACGCCCTGGTTGGGCAGGCTGGCGAAATCAAAGGCCCGGTCCGGGTTGCCCACGTTCATCATGATCCGGAACGGCAGCGAAGGCATGGAATCAATGGAGTTTCGCTCCACGTCGAACTCCAGCCGGCCCTCGTAGATATGACCGGTATCGCCTTCCGAGCAGGCAACGGTGACTTCCTGGCCGTCCTTGAGGATGTCGGTGGCGTCCCCGCAACCGACAATCGCCGGCACGCCCAGCTCCCGGGCAATGATCGCCGCGTGGCAGGTGCGTCCGCCGCGGTTGGTCACAATGGCCGCGGCGCGTTTCATCACCGGTTCCCAGTCCGGGTCGGTCATGTCCGTGACCAGGATATCGCCGTCCTGGACCCGCTCGATCTCCTGGATGTTGCCGACCACCCGTACCGGCCCGGCGCCGATGCGCTGGCCGATGGCGCGGCCTTCCACCAGCGTCTTGCCCTTCTGCTTGAGCAGGTAGCGCTCCATGACGGAGGCGTCGGAACGGCTCTTCACCGTCTCCGGGCGCGCCTGGAGGATATAGAGCTTGCCGTCATCGCCGTCCAGGCCCCACTCGATATCCATGGGCAGGCCGTAGTGTTTCTCGATCTCGATGGCCTGCCGGGACAGACTCTCCACCTGTTCGTCATTGATGCAGAAGCGCATCCGGTCGGCCTTTTCCACGTCCCGGATCGCCACCGACTTGCCGGCGGAAGCTTCTTCGGCATAGACCATCTTCTGGAACTTGCTGCCCAGGGTGCGCCGCAGGATGGCCGGGCGCTTGTTCAGCAGGGTCTTCTTGTGCACATAGAACTCGTCCGGGTTCACCGAGCCCTGCACCACCATCTCGCCCAGGCCGTAGGAAGCGGTAATGAACACCACGTCCCGGAATCCGGACTCGGTATCCAGGGTGAACATCACGCCGGCGGCGCCGGTCTCGGAGCGCACCATGCGCTGCACGCCCGCCGACAGGGCCACGGCGGAGTGATCAAAGCCCTGGTGCACCCGGTAACTGATGGCGCGGTCGTTGAACAGCGAGGCAAACACCTCGCGAACCGCCTGTATCACATGGTCCACGCCGCGGATGTTGAGGAAGCTCTCCTGCTGTCCGGCGAAGGACGCCTCCGGCAGGTCCTCGGCGGTGGCCGAGGAGCGCACCGCCACCGGCAGCTCGCCGTTGCCGTCGCCCAGCTGGCCATAGGCCTCCCGGATCTGCCGGTCGAGTTCCTCGGGCAGCGGCGCATCCATGACCCAGCCGCGGACCTTCTCGCCGGTCTCGCGCAGCGCCAGCACGTCGTTGGTGTCCAGGCTGGTCAGGGCCTCGTTGATCTTCTCGACCAGCTTATTGTGCTCGAGGAAGTCCCGGAAAGCCTGTGCCGTGGTGGCGAACCCGCCCGGCACGGACACACCGGCCGCGGAGAGGTTGCTGATCATCTCGCCCAGGGAGGCGTTCTTGCCGCCCACCCGCTCCACATCATCCTTGCCCAGGTTTTCAAACCAGACTACGTAATCCGCCAAGGTCCTGCTCCTTCCCGTCAGAAATGGCCAGAGTGCCGCCCGCTGCCACCGGCGCGGCGGAACCCGAATTTGTGCCGCGACATTCTACTGAAATCCCCGCGGCTTTGCTTGACCGGGGTCGTGATGGCCGTGGAATTGGTCAAAAAACAGGCACCGCCCGGGGGCTCTTCGCGTCGCGCGCAGCGCTCCCGCGGGCACCACAGGCGCCCCTCAGGCGGAGTCGAGGCGGGCCGAAACAACTCGGGCGAATTCGCGGAAATCCTCCCGATGCCGCGAGGCAATGGCATGGACGATGGCCCAGTTCAGTTCCTCGTAGTTGTGCACGGCAAGGTTGCGGAACCCCACGGACTTCTTCAGCCGCGCGGCCAGCTCGGCGGAGAGCAGTTCCGCGCCGGCAAGGAAATCGAAGGTCTGGCCCATGGTGTCCGGGGGCGGTGAATCCAGCTCCGCCACAAGATGAGTGCCGATATCCACACAGAGCCGCACTGCCCGGCTGAGATTGAGCACCAGGATATCCTGCAGGTCGGGATCGTCAGCCAGTGTCCCCGCATCCGGCGGACACTTCTCTTCGACCCTCGCGATGCACCGATAAAGGGAATCCAGCTTCCGCTCGACAATTACCGATTCCATGTGCGTCTACGCTCGGCCAGCATCCGGCGAACATACGGCAGAAAATCCTCGGTGTCGAGAATGTGCCGCCTGAGCAGCCCGGCATGGCCGCTGTTGTCCCCGCGCAAGCGCACCCCCCGCAGAACCTCCCCCAGCAGCGGCTCGCCCGCGGTCGACAGATCCACAAGATCCACCGCCCTGCCAGTGGCTTCGGCCAGCTCTTCGCTCAGGGTGACGCGGGCCTCGGCATCCAGCGGCGCATCCGCCTGCACCGCAAGATCCAGATCACTGTCCGCTCCCGCGCCGCCCGTCGCCACGGATCCGAACACATAGGCCAGCCGTATTTCCGGGTGACGGCTCAGAACCTGCTTGATTTGGGCGAAATGGGTCAATGGCCTGATTCCTGAAGATCCCGCCATGATTATAGGAGTGCGCAGCCGTGAAGGGAAACATGCGGTCCGAGCCTTGTCGCGCTCCCACCCTGCTCATCCAGGGCCTCCCAGGGCTCAGGCCGCGCCATCGTCCACCAGATACTCGACGACCGGCATATAGTCCCGTTGGCGGACCAGTTCCAGTACCCGGCTCATATCCAGATTCATGTAACCGTGAACAATCCGGTTGCGTAACCCGATGGCCGCGTTCCAGTGCTCAAGAGAGGAGCGCGGAATATCACCGAGCTCGGCAAGTCGCTGAAAGGCATCATAAGCAGACACCGGCACCGCTTCGCCGCGGTCCTTGAGTAGGTGTTTTGCCTTGCCGATGGCGTTCTCGACCAGGATCTGCAGGGCATGCAGCACCCCATTCTCCTCCAGTGCAGAGAGCGTTTCGCCCTGACCGAGCTTCCGCGCGGCCGCGTCAAGCATGGACTGCTGACGTACTGCCGTGTCCCGGGTTTCCGCCAGATACAGCTCAAGACGCATGAGAACGCTCCCGGTACCAGTCCTCCAGTTCCCGCCAGGTTCGGGTAAGGAAATGATGCCAGGCCAGCCGTTCCTCCCCGACCAGGGGCGTGCCCTCCTCGGCCACCAGGGCCCGCATGGCGAGCCCCGCATCGGCAAGGTCGATGATATCTACCCGGGACGCATCCTCGCCCAGCACCTCCGCGATTCGCTGTCTCAGCGATTCATTCCGCGCCAGTCGCTGCCGGGAACCCAGGTCCGAAGGGAACCACTGGACGGCGATATCCCAGTCGCTATCCTCCCGCGGTTCTCCCCCGGCTGCTCGGCTGCCCACCAGCACGGCAAACGCCAGGTCCTCGAAACCGTTGAGACGGCTACGCAGTTGCTCGATCATCAAGGCAGTATAAACCGAAACGCAGACGCAACCGAGTCCCCGCATTCCCTTGCAGCGAGCGAACTCCGCCATTGCTTTTACTCCGCCCCGATTGCCATTACCCTGCCTCAAACCCCTGCAGGGCGAACGGAATGAAACGCACCGTCTTCTACGTGTCCGACGGCACCGCCATCACCGCCGAAACCCTGGGCCACTCCATGCTCAGCCAGTTCGGCAACATCGAATTCGAGCAGGTGACCCTGCCCTACGTACAGACCGACGAGCAGACCCGGGAGGCCGTGGCCCGGATTGACCGGGCCGGTAGCGACGACGGCCAGCGTTCCATCGTCTTCTCCACCCTGGTGGACGACGCGCACCGCAAGATCCTGGCCCAGTGCAATGCCCTGGTGCTGGACATGTTTTCCGCCTTCCTCGGCCCCCTGGAAAAGACCCTGGGCGTGCCCCCCAACCAGAAGGTGGGCCAGAGCCACGCCATCCAGAACTACGAGGCCTACCGCATCCGCATCGACGCGGTCCATTTCGCCCTGGACAACGACGACGGCGCCCGTACCCGGCACTATGACAAGGCCGACATCATCGTGATCGGCGTCTCGCGCAGCGGCAAGACCCCCACCTGTCTGTACCTGGCCCTGCAGTTCGGCCTGCACGCGGCCAACTACCCCCTCACCGAGGACGATTTCGACGACCTGCGCCTGCCGAAGTCCCTGCAGCCGCACAAGGACAAGCTTTTCGGCCTGACCATCGACGCCGACCGGCTGGCCGCCATCCGCAGCGAACGCAAGGCGGGCAGCCGCTACGCCTCGGCCCGGCAGTGCGAAATGGAGGTGCGTGCCCTGCAGGCGCTCTACAACCGCTACAACATCCCCCACCTGGAGGCCACCGACCTGTCCATCGAGGAAATTTCCACCCGCATCCTCTCCAGGACCGGCATCCAGCGACGCCTCAAGTAGGAGCGCTGCTTGCAGCGCGAAAACCCCGGATTCCGGCACGGTGCCAGCTTCTTCGCGCTGCAAGCAGCGCTCCTGCAGATGCCGGTAGACCCTTTTGCGACACCCTCCCACCAGGAGAGTGTCGTAAAAGGCTTGCGAACTGCTCCGACGCTGGCGATTGGAAGCCTCCTCCCGCGAGG
>SLJS01000197.1 GCA_007135015.1 Alcanivorax sp.
GCCCCTTTCGGCGCGCTATTGAAAATGCTCGCCGAGCATCCCCGCCAGGCGATCGAGGCGATGACGGCGGCTGGCCACTCCGAAGATATTGAACATCCGGGTACCCCAGGTGGCCGCCACCCGCAGGGTGTCTCCCTGGCGGCGAGGCACCACGTGCAGGTGCACATGGGGCACATGCTGGTTGGCGGCGGGACCGTCGTTGAGCACCAGGTTGTGGCCATCCAGTTCCATGCCCGCGGATTTCTGGGCCGCGATGGTTCTGCGCCCCAGCTCGAAAAGATGCGCGGCGGTTTCCCGATCCAGTTCCTCCACCAGGGCGGCATGCTGCCTGGGGATCACCAGGGCATGGCCCTCACGAACCGGATACAGGTCCAGCAGAACCATCGCAAGCTCATCCTCGTGGATAATGCTCGCGGGAGATTCCCCTCGAATCACGCTGCAAAAGATACAGTCACTCAATCGTTATTTTCTCCCTGTTCTTGCGTAATGCTCCGTTGCCGGGTCCACCAGTATGCCGCTCCCAGCCCGGCCGCCAGGGTCAGTACTGCCGCCACGGCCAGGGGAATGCCCGCCCGGGTGAACGGCGCCTCCTGGCGAATCAGCCCGTCAAACAGCGCCACAACCCAGGCCGGGGCCAGACTGGCGCTGTCGGCAGCCACCGTCCACGGCATCAGCATCAGCACCGCCGCAACCAGCAAAAGCGGGACCCAGACCAGTGCGGGCAACCGGCGGCACAACCACCAGAGCATTCCGCACAGTATCAGTGCTGCGACCCCGTAAGCGAGCCAGACAAAAAGATAGGTAGATTCGTCCACAAAAACCTCCCGACTGTATACCGGAGTATTGTACGCCCGGTCCCGATTGCCAGGCTGTTGAAAGACAGCCTGCGCTGAATAAAGCAGCGTGAAAACGCCGTTTCCCACCTTTCATCACCCGGATCACGAGGGTGTCGTAAACGCTCTCGTCGACCGGAAAAGAAAGCTCCCTCCCCCGCGAGGGGGTGTCGTAAAAGCCCCTCTCCCCTGGTGGGAGAGGGGTTGGGGAGAGGGGGGAAGGCTACGGCAGCCGCACTGCTTGATGCTTTTCCGTAATTCGATCCCCCTCTCCCTGCCCCTCTCCCACGGCGGGGAGAGGGGACCCTCCAGCAAGGCCGCGAAGGCGCCGGATTCCGGGACGGTGCCAGGTTCTTCGCGCCCCGAGGTGCGGCCCTGAACCGTTTTCCGACGGTCTCATCATGCACCAGGCCAAGGCGGAAATCCCGGACGGGCGCACAGGCCCGGCGTTCCGGTTCCGGATTGACCCGCGCGAAAATCAGGCCCGGTCAATACTCCACCCACTGGATGATGTACTCCTCGTAATCATCTTCCGGAACACCCTCCTCCGTACGCACCCGTCCGCGCACCGAGACTCCGGCCCGGTGCACACCATCGGTGCCACCCGCGCGCAGAGGATGCCAGTCTGGCAGGCCCTGGTCCCGGGCCAGGCGCACATAGGCGCAGCTGGAGGGCAGGCCCCGATAGTTTCGGGCCATCTCCGGTGTGATCCGCATGCAATCCGGCACCTTGCGGCTGCGATCCGCATAACTGGTGCAGGCACAGCTTTCGGTATCCAGAAGACGACAGCTCAGGGAGGTATAGTACAGCTCGCCGCTGTCTTCATCCTCCAGCTTGAGCAGGCAACACCGCCCGCAACCGTCACAGAGCGCCTCCCACTCTGCTTCATCGAGCTCTTCCAGGGGAAACCTTTCCCAGAACCGTTCACGCATGAGCAACCTTCATGAAAGCATCTCTCTAAGCGGTTCGGCTACCAGCTCACGACGCCACCCGCTCAGGGGCTCGGGTATGACCTCCGGGTCCCGGATCAGTGCCTCCAGCCAGCGACGGCGCATCAGCACTTCGGGTTCAAGCCCGAGACTGTCCGCCTGCTCACGTACCCTGGCCCGAAGCCGTTTCATCAGCGCCCGCTCCTCCGGGCCCGGCTGATCCGGCAGCGCTTCGGGCGGTTCACTGCCCCCCGCCTCGCGCAACAGGTCCAGCACGGTCTGCCCGTCCCGGCGTACCAGCGCCGGATGAAACTGGAGGCGGCGCAGATCCTCCAGGGACCCGGCGCCCTCCCGGGCAAGCTCCAGCAGCTCCGGGTCCCGCACGACGAACCCGCGGGGCAGATTGCGCCGCCGCGCGGTCTCCTCCCGCCAGGCGGCAAGCCGCGCAAGGCGGGCCAGCGCCTCGCCGCGCAAGCTGCCGGCGCCCTTGACCTGCCGCCAGGCCTGCTCCGGCGCCATCTCCGCCTGAGCACCTTCGCGCAGCCGTGCACACTCCTCGCGCCACCACTCCAGTCTGCCGAGCGCTTCCAGCCGCTCGCGAAGCCGCTCATGCAGCTGCGGCAGGTACACCACATCCTTTTCCGCATAGGTACGCTGCTTCTCCGACAGCGGCCGCTGGAGCCAGTTGCTGCGCGTCACGTCCTTGGGCAGATCCACGTCCAGCTGCTCACTGACCAGGCGCTGGTAGCTGCACTGCAGACTGGCGCCGCAGAGCGCCGCGGCGATCTGGGTATCGGCCACGTCATCGGGCAGCGCGCCGCCAAAGGCCCTGATCGCCTCAAGATCCTCGGAACAGGCGTGCATTACCGTCCGCCGCCCCTGCATCAGCCCCCGCAGCCGGTCACTGGCGCCGAGGGCCGGGGCGTCGACCAGGAAAATGAGCGAGCCGGTATTGATCTGAACGAGCGCCAGCTCGGGCCAGAAGGTGCGCTCACGCATGAACTCCGTATCCACGAAGAGCGGGTCCGCGCCTTGCGCCGCCTCGAGCAGTTCCTCGAGACCGTCCTCGTTGTCGATCCACCGATGGCCCAATATGCCGCCCTCCCGGGCAAGTAATTCCGTCGAATGCCTGTGTACCTTCAGGCCCCGCCATTCAGGCAGGCGCCCGGATTATAACTGTCCCCGCCACCGGATTCGCCCCCGCAAGCCATGATCCACGCCGTTCTGACTCCCCCGCCCTCTTCTGGTATCCTTCGCAGCCGCCGAATGTCCTGTAGAGGAACCGAACCATGACCACCAAACTGGTGCTGGTCCGCCATGGCCAGAGTACCTGGAACCAGGAAAACCGCTTTACCGGCTGGAAGGACGTGGATCTTACCGAGCAGGGTCGTGAGGAGGCCGCCCGGGCCGGTGAACTGCTGCGGGCGGAAGGCTTCGAATTCGATCTCGCCTATACATCGGTGCTCAAGCGTGCCATCCGCACCCTCTGGATCATTCTCGACCGCATGGATCAGATGTGGATCCCGGTGATCCGTCACTGGCGTCTCAATGAGCGCCACTACGGCGCCCTGCAGGGGCTGAACAAGGCCGAAACCGCGGAAAAATACGGTGAGGAACAGGTCCATATCTGGCGCCGCAGCTATGACACGCCTCCGCCTGCGATGGAACGCGACGACGAGCGCTATGCCGGGCGCCTGCGGGTCTACCGGCAGAATCTTTCCGAGGAGCAGATCCCGCTGACCGAAAGCCTCAAGGACACGGTGGCACGCTTTGTTCCCTACTATGAAAGCGAGATCCTGCCGCGAATCCGCGCCGGCGAGCAGGTGCTGATCGTGGCTCACGGCAACAGCCTGCGGGCGCTGGTCAAGCACCTGGACCAGGTGCCGGAAGACGAGATCGTCAAGCTGAACATCCCCACCGGCATTCCGCTGGTCTATGAGCTCGATGACGAGTGCAAGCCGGTGAAAAGCTACTACCTCGGCGACGAAGAGGAAGCAAAAAAGGCCGCCGAAGCGGTGGCGAACCAGAGCAAGGGCTAGCCCGGATATTGCACCAAATGCCATGTAATTCGCGCCGCGGATGGTCGTCGTCAGGCGTGCTCGCGACTGAAGCCGTAGCGGGGACTGCGGCTGAAGGAGCATGTACGCCTGACGGCGGCCAGACCAAGCGAAGTGCATGGCAAACGTAACGGTATCAATCAAATGCCTGGCCGGGAGTCTTTGGAACGCCTGTATCACAGCACTTACCTTCGATTATGCGAGTGGTTTGGTGCAATATCCGGGATAGCGACCCTTCGGGGCGCAGCAGGCGGCGGTCGGTTGTCGGGCGGCAGAAAAAAGCAGCCTTGCCCGGGCCCAGGCACCTGGCAGCAAAGAATGGCTCTCTCGTCTGTTGGAGAGATTCTTTTGAAGCGCGGCGAAGCCGCGCAAAACCGACCACTGGCCACTGATCGCCGACCTCCGCGTCCCTGGGGGCGCGTTATTCCTGTATCCGGTCAAGCGTTTCGACGCGGCGCAGTTCCTGTTCGTCGAAGTGCTGCTCGCGCAGGTGCTCGATTTCGCGTTCCAGCGTTTCGGCATCGAGATCGCGTTCGCGCAGCGCCTCCAGCTCCTCGCGGTATCCGCCGTAGCGCCGGTCCCATTCGGCGCGCTGCTGGTCCAGCTCTGAAAGCCGTTGCGCGGCCTCGCTGCCGAGCTCCCGTTCACGCAATGCGTGGATCTCGCTTTCGCTGGCACCCTGCTCGCGCAGCTCGGAAACCTGCCGGGAAACCCGGGCGGTGGCCCGGGTGCGTTCCATGGCATCACGGACCTCATCGGGCAGCTCCGCCCGGAGCCCATCCAGCCGTTTGCGCCGCTGTTCCCCGGTCAGCGAATCGTCCTGCTCCAGCGCCATGCGCTCGATCATGTAGTGATCATAGGCGTTCTCGAAACGGTAGAAGGCGTCGGAGATCTCCTGACCCAGCCAGGCATCGCGCAATTCGCCCCGGGCACGCACGGTCCGTCGCATGCTTTCCGGCGTGCCGTCATGCTCCGGGATATCCGCCAGGGCCTCCTTGTATCCAAGATACCGCTCCAGTACCGCCCAGGCCTGCCGCGCGGCCCCGGGCGGAAGCTCTTCATCGAGCCAGGCCGCAATGCGGGCCTTGATCGTCTCCAGATCCTCCTCGCCAATGGCCGCCAGGAAATAATCGAAACCCTGGCGCAGACCCACGTCGATAATCAGTTCTCCGTGCTCATCCACCCGGGCCGCCCCGTCGACTTCCGTGCCATCCAGCGAAGCCGGCAAAGGCCCGGCACCGCGCCCCTTTTCCGCCTGGCGGCCAAACTCACCCGCATCCGCCGGGCCCGGAGCCCCCCGCTGACCCGCGGCGGGAGTATCCACAACCGGAGAATCCGCGCGCACCGGAAAATCCGGCTCGCCTCCCAGCTGCCAGAGCACCGCCACCACCGCCAGGGCGAGCGCCGCCGCAGTGCCCGCAAGCAACGCGTTCTTCATGCCGGGTTACTCCTCTTCCCCATTCCGACCTTTTCGGAAGACTCCCTGAAAACGCATCGGCGGGTCAATCACGTGCCGGGCCTGGTCAGCCTGTTCGAGACCCGGCCGGAAACCGTTTTCCGGACCCATGCCAACCGTCTGCAACCGGCCGGACTCTGACAGCATTTCCACGCAGCCCAGGCGGAGTCCGATTTTTTCCGGACTACGCTCACAATCCGGGCCGCTCCGGTTGCCACTCAGTGAATAAATGTACTCATGAAAAATGTTTACCCGGTCGTTATTCCCAATGCTTTTGTATGAGTAAACAATATCATTTTGACCCTCCCGCCGGAGAGACTCCCTCCATTGCCCGTTGCTAGGCTTCACCCC
>SLJS01000237.1 GCA_007135015.1 Alcanivorax sp.
TGAAAACTCCGGTCGCCGATCACAGCACTCGCTCCATGATTCAGGTCCAGCACGGGAGCAAAACTGATATCCAGCCCCGAGTCCAGCAGTTCGGCAGCCATCAATGCCCCCAGCTGCCGCGCCCCATCGATTGCGGCTTCCGGGTCCCGGTCATGCCATTGCCCGAGTGCCGCCATGGGCGGCAGCCGGGTAAAGCCTTCGCCGAAGCGCTGCACCCGTCCACCTTCCTGGTCCACGGCAACCAGCAGGTCCGGGCGCAGGTTGCGCACTTGCTCGAGCAGGGCAGACAGCTGTGTGCGATCCCGGTAATTGCGCCGGAACAGGATCACCCCGCCCAGTCCCGGATGCGCAAGCAGTTCACGGTCTTCAGCCGTCAGTGACGTCCCGGCGATATCCGCCATCAGCACGGGCGAAATGGAACCATCGGACATGGACACTATTCCTCGATCAGAACCGGGCAGCCGGGAGCCACCCGCTCAAAGAGCTCGATGACGGCGGTGTTGCGCATGCGAATGCAGCCATGGGAGGCGGGCACCCCCATGGGCTCGGTCTCCGGAGTGCCGTGGATATAGATGTAGCGGCGCATGCTGTCCACCCTGCCGAAGCGATTGAATCCGGGTTCACAGCCGCAGAGCCAGAGAATCCGGGAGAGGATCCAGTCCCGGTCGGGTTGGCGCCGTGCAAGCTCCGGCGTCCAGATCTCACCGGTGAAACGCCGGCCAACGAAAACGGCGCCTTCGGGCATCCCCCGGCCAATACAGGCGCGGACACGATGCCGCCCACGCGGTGTGCAGCCGCTGCCGTCACGCTCGCCGGGCCCGGCACTGGCCGTGGATACCGGCCAGCGGCGCAATGTCTGACCGGCCTGTTCGAGCTGGAGCGACTGCTCGCCGATATCAATCCGGATCCCTGTACTCATGACTGCCCCGGCGGCGTGGCGCGGATTCCGGCGACAATGAACGGGAGCAGCCGGGCATTGATATCGGCCGCCGAAAGATCCGCGCCGAAATCCGCCTTGCAGATATCTCTGAGCGAATCCATTCCCGACAGGGTAAATATGGTCGCTCCCAGGCCGAAATGCACCCGCCAGAACATTTCCATGGGCGGCACATCCGGCGCCGCATTCCCCAGGCATCGCAGAAAACGGCGGAATACCTGGCCGTAACGCTCACGCAGATAGCTTCGCAGATGCCCCTGCGCCTGGGCATAGGCCAGCCCGGACAGCCGGAAGAACAACTGCGCCCGTCGCGGGTCGGTGCCGTGGGAACCCATGGCGAGCACCGAAACCACCGACAGCAGCCGCTCCAGAGTGATGTTTTCGCCACCGGCTTCCATCTCGTCGAGCCGCTCGGACAGGGCCGCGCTGAATGGTGTCAGGAAGCGCTCGAAAACAGCCTGTATCAGCGCTTCCTTGGAACCGAAATGATAATTCACCGCAGCCAGATTGACCCCGGCCCGGCTGGTGATGGCCCGCAGGCTGGTCTCCGCGAAACCCTTCTGGGCGAACAGCACTTCGGCGGCGTCCAGTATTCGTTCCACGGTGTTCGATTCGCTCATGCCGCCGCCCCGCCGACTCAAAACATACGTTTGAAGCGTTTGAAACTAGGCGGCTGCAGGAGGGCTGTCAAGGAGTTCGCCGCCTTTGAGCACGCTCCCTGCGGTCGCTTCCAGCACGTCGCCTGACGGCGACTCCCGGCACGCAGCGCTTCGCGCTGCTCCCGGCACGGCCCCTTCGGGGCCTTCCAGCAAACTGTCAGCCGGGAGCGGCCGAAGGGAGCGTACTCAAACGTCCAGGGGCAGGTTGTCCTCGCGGTCTTGCGGACTGCTTCGGTAGGCCCGCAGCACGATCTCCAGAGCTTCCTCCACGGAATCGGTCACCTGACAGAGATCCAGGTCCTCGGCGTCGATACAGCCGTCACCCAACATCCATTCGCGCATCCACTCCAGCAGTCCGGCCCAGTACTTCGAGCCGAACAGCACAATCGGGAACGGCTTGATCTTGCCGGTCTGTACCAGAGTGAGCGCCTCGAACAGTTCGTCCATGGTGCCATAGCCACCGGGGAATACCACGAAGCCCACGGCATGCTTGACGAACATGAGCTTGCGGACAAAGAAGTACCGGAAGTGCAGTTCACGGTCCTGGTAGACATTGGCGCCCTGTTCCTGGGGCAGTTCGATATTGAGCCCCACCGAGGACATGGAGGTATCAAAGGCGCCCCGGTTGGCCGCTTCCATGATCCCCGGTCCGCCGCCGGTGAGCACATTCAGCCCGGCCTCGCCAAAACGCCGTGACAGGTCCACGGCATGAGCGTAATAGGGCGAGGACTCCGGGAAACGGGCACTGCCGAAAATCGTTACCGAATCGCCGATATCGGCCAGATTGTCGACCCCGTCGACCAGTTCGGACTGGATTCGCAATACCCGCCAGGCTTCATGACCACGCTGTTTATTCAATACAGGTCTCCGAGTTTCGTGATTACCATTCATCCCCGTGGGCCAGCGCTTCGCCAAGCAGTTCGTCCACTCGCGCCAGGGCAGTTCGCAGGCGTTCGATGTCTCCGGGTGCCAGTTCCGCGTCCGGGTCTTCCAGGGTTACCCCGAGCTCGTCCTCACTCGGCTGGGGCCGCCGGGCCATGCCCCCCGTGTCCAGGGCGGCTTGCAGCTGCTGCTCCAGCCAGTGTACCGGGTCGGAGGGGTCCGACAGTGCATTGTTTACCAGGGCGACCTCGCCGGCGCGGACACCGGCGTCCGAAAACCGGCGGGTCAGCTCCGTCAGCCCCAGACAGGCTTCATGGTCCGGGACACCGTAACTGCGTGCGCAATGCCGGAGCAGGCCGGCCAGCACCGAATAAAGATGGAAAACCACGCCACCGCGCAGCGCAAGCAGGCGCGGGCGACTGCCGTCATCATCGATGTCCGCGGACAGCTCATCCAGCAGCACCCGCGCAAAATACAGCCTCTCGCGCAATCCCCCCGATGTGGACTCTCTTACCATCCGGGACATGCCCTACTCTCCCTTCTTCGGAGACTTCCCGGTCGCAGCCTTCTTCCGTGCGGAGGATTTCCCTGCAGTGGTCTTCTTCTTGGTGGCGGACTTCGCCTTTTTCGAAGCCGCCTTTTTCCGGGCCGCTTTCTTCGTCGTCGCCTTTTTCCTTGCGGCCTTTTTCCCCGCAGCTTTCTTTCTGGTGGTGGCAGCCTTGCGCTGCTCCTCAACCCATTTGCCGTCCCGATAGAAGGCATACCAGCCAGTGGGCTTGCCCTCCTTCTCGGTCAGCACATACTGCTCGCGGTTCTTGCGCGAATACCGCAGTACCGCCTTGTTCCCCTGCGGGTCTTCAGCCGGAGCCTCCGCGATATAGACGTGTTTGGGATCGAGCTGGTCCCGGACGGTGCGGATCTCCTCGATCAGAGGCGCTCGGGTTTCACGATTGCGGGGGAACTTGCTCGCCGCCAGGAAAAGTCCGGAAGCCCCGTCGCGCAGCAGGTAATGATCCTCCACCTTCTCGCAGGGCAGGTGCGGCATGGGGATCGGATCCGCGCGCGGCGGCGCCGGCTCGCCATTCTTGAGAAGCTTGCGCGTATTGCCGCATGCCTCATTGGTGCACTTGAAGTACTTGCCGAAACGACCGGAACGCAACTGCATCTCGCTGGAGCACTTCTCGCATTCCAGTACCGGCCCGTCATACCCCTTGATGCGGTACTCACCGTGCTCGACTTCGTAACCGGGACAGTCCGGATTGTTGCCGCAGATGTGCAGCTTGCGCTTCTCGTCGATCAGATAGCTGTCCATGGCCGTACCACAACGGGAACAGCGCTTCTTCAGCCGCTGCTCCAGCGCCTCGGCCTCTTCCTCGTCACCGGCGCTGACCGCTTCGTCGCCGGAAAGAAGATTCAGGGTGGCGGTGCAGCGTTCCTTCGGTGGAAGTCCGTAGCCGGAACAACCCAGGAACACACCGGTGGAGCCGGTGCGGATCTGCATGTGACGCCCGCAACGCGGACACTCGATATCGGTATCGGTGGGCGTGTTGGCCCGCATTCCGCCGCGAGCCTGTTTTCCGGAACCCTCGCCCCGCGCGGCTTCCAGCCGCTTGCGGAAGTCCGCGTAGAAATCATCGAGCACCTTGCGCCAGTCCAGTTCGCCCTCGGCGATCTGGTCCAGGGTTTCCTCCATCCTGGCGGTAAAGTTGTAATCCATCAGATCGGGAAAGCACTCGGCAAGCCGGTCGGTGACAATATCGCCCATTTTCTCCGCATAGAAACGCCGGTTTTCCTGGCGCACGTACCCACGATCCTGGATGGTGGAGATGATCGAGGCATAGGTGGAGGGACGGCCGATCCCCTGTTTTTCCAGTTCCTTGACCAGGCTGGCTTCCGTATAGCGAGGTGGCGGCTTGGTGAAATGCTGTGTCGCTTCGACTTCCTCCACGCGCAGCTCGTCGCCCTTCTGCAGGGCGGGCAGTTCCGTATCCTCCTGACCCCGCCGCGACGCCGGCGGCAGAATCCGTGTCCAGCCGTCGAACTTCAGGATCCGGCCCTTGGCCTTGAGTTCGTAATCGCCGCAACGGGCAGTAATGGTGCTGCTCAGGTATTCGGCGGGCGGCATCTGGCAGGCAATGAACTGACGGCGGATCAGGTCGTAGAGCCGTTGTGCATCGCGCTCGAGGTCCTCGATATTGTCCGCGCTGCGCTGGACGTTGGTGGGGCGGATCGCCTCATGGGCCTCCTGGGCACCCTCCTTGCTGGCGTAGTGCTGGGGCTTTTCGGGCAGATACCGGTCCCCGAACTCCGCCTGCAACCACTTGCGGCAGGCCTCGATGGCGTCATTGCTCAGGTTCGTGGAGTCGGTCCGCATGTAGGTGATATGACCGGCCTCATAGAGCCGTTGCGCCAGCGTCATGGTCTTTTTTACGCTGAAGCCCAGGCGTGTGCTCGCGGCCTGCTGCAGCGTGGAAGTAATAAAGGGCGCCGAGGGGCGCGAACGTGTGGGACGGTCCTCGCGTTCGACCACCTCCAGCCTGCCCGCCTCGCGCAGGGCACGCTCGTGCCGCCGGGCGTCTTCCTCGTTGTCCGGACGGAAGTTCTCGCCGGCATGCCGGACCAGCTGCAGTCGCACCGGCTCGCCCTTGGGCGCGGCGGTATCGGTATGAAGTTCCCAGTACTCCTCGGGCCGGAAGGCGCGGATCTCGCGCTCGCGCTCGACCACAAGCTCCACGGCGACGGACTGCACGCGGCCGGCCGAGAGCCCCCTGGCAATCTTCTCCCAGAGCAGCGGCGAGAGCATGAAACCGACCACCCGGTCCAGGAACCGACGGGCCTGCTGCGCTTCCACACGACTCATGTCCAGTCCGCCCGGCTGCTCGAACGCCTGGCGGATGGCCTTTTCAGTGATCTCGTTGAAGACCACGCGCTTGTATCGCTCTTCCTCGCCACCGATGACTTCCCGCAGATGCCAGGCGATGGCCTCCCCCTCGCGGTCCAGGTCAGTGGCCAGATAGACATTGTCCGCCCTGGCAGCCAGCCGGCGCAGCTCCTCGATCACCTTTTCCTTGCCGGGCAGAATCTCGTAATGGGGCGCCCACCCGCTTTCCGGGTCCACGCCCATGCGGTTGATCAGCTGCCTTTGCTGTTTCTTCTGCTTGTGACGGGCACGTTCGGCCTCGGGCAGCGAACGGGTATAGGCCGCTTCCTTCGCGCGCTCCGCCGGGGTGCTCTTTTTCGCACCACCGCTGACAGGCAGATCACGCACGTGACCCACACTGGATTTGACCACGAAGTCATCACCAAGGTAGCGATTGATCGTTCTCGCCTTGGCCGGTGACTCCACGATTACAAGTGATTTGCCCATCTATGCCCATCCTGAAGAGGGATACAAGCCGCAAACGGCGGCCTATTTACGCAGGGGGGGACGGTAAAGGTCAAGAAAACCCCTGATCCCTTCCCGGGAAATCCCTCCGGAATCCTGTCCTCGCGGCACCACGGAAACTTTCCGGAGAGCCCTCGCGGCTGGCACCCTGCCTTTTTATCAGTAATACACCCGACACCCGTAGCGCAACCCCCGCACGGTGAATCCGGCCCCGCCCTCCGCGCCCTTATCGACGGCCGAAACTTGATGTATGCTCAATGAAAGCCTCCGCAAGACCGTCGGGAGAGCACCATGCCACATCACTACAGGGAAGTGCTGGTCGCCGTGGATGGCACCGAGGATACGAGCCTGGTGCTGAGCCGGGCGGCGGCGGTATCCGGCAACGACGATGCCCGGCTGCATCTGATCCATGTCATCGAGCCTCTGGCGCTCGCCTATGGCGCGGATATCCCCATGGATGTCTCGGACCTGCAGGCCAGCCTGGTGGAACAGGCACGCCAGACCGTCAATGAATACGCCTCCCGCTTCGCTATCCCTGACGAACGGGTGCATGTGGAACTCGGTTCCATCGAGAAGACCATCCGTGAAAAGGCGGATCAGGTCGGTGCGGACCTGATCGTCGTGGGCAGCCATACCCGCAGCGGGCTTGCACTGCTGCTGGGCTCCACGGCACGGGGACTGGTGCCCGGAGCCCATTGCGATGTACTCGCCGTGAAAGTGGATCAGGCGCGGGACGGCTGAAGCCCGGATACCGCTATCCCGCTCCGGCCTTTCCTATTGCGACATCTCATTCCAGCGACAGAGCAGATCCGCCAGTGCGTGAGCCTGTTCGTGAAGTGACTGCAGCTCCTCCCCGGTCCCCTTGGGCCCGGTATACAACGGCACCTTGCGAAGCTCTCCCACCAGCTCGTGCACCGGATCCTGCATCCGGTTGACTTCCAGGGTCCAGCGGATGTTGTGCACCACCATGCGATAGAAGGCGAGCATGGTTTCCAGGGAGAATACGGAAAAGTCATTGATGTTGCTGAAGTGAAGGAAATCCAGGCGCGCCAGGATGGCTTCGCGGCTGGACTCGTCCACCTGGATGCTCGCGCTGCGGGGGGTGCCCCGGATCATGGAGAGCATGCCGAGGATCTCGCCCGGTGAAATGTAGTTGAGCACCTGGTCCGGGCCGTCGCCGTTGTTTGCCATCACCGCCAGCTGGCCGCGCAGCAGGAAGTACAGGTTACGGTCGGTTTCGCCCTGCCGGATGACCTGTTCGCCGGATTCGGCTTCCAGCAGTTCACACAGATCCATCAGCTGATCAAACTGACCCTGATCGGCACGCAGTACTTCATTGAAGAAAGGCACCCCCGAAAACAGGCGCTTGATCCTTTCCTCCGGGTAATCAGAGCGCTTGAGCTGTTCCATTCCCCCTCCATAAGGCCCCATGGCCCCTTGTTCGCGACCTATCCTATTGCCATCCCGGCCAGCCATCAATGCTGAATCGCGCCGCCGACGGAAAGTCGCGCACAGGGCTGGACAAAATGCACTGTTCTTTGGGACAGTGCCATGCTAGGATGACGCAAATATCCGGGAGGCCGTTATGAGCACTTCACTGACAGCAAGGCAGGAACAGGTACTCGCCTGTATCCGCCAGTTCCAGCAGGACACCGGCATGGTTCCCACCCGTGCGGAGCTTGCGGAGCAGATGGGTTTCCAGTCCAAGAATGCCGCCTCGGATCACCTGCGGGCCCTGGAGAGAAAGGGCTATATCAGGCTCTACAACGACCGTTCGCGGGGAATCCAGCTGCTTGATCACGCCTTCTGGCCGGAAGACGAGCTGCCGGTGGTCGGTCGTGTGGCCGCCGGCACCCCGCTGGAAGCCATCGAGAACGTGGAGCGCACCGTACCGGTGCCCCGCGACCTGTTCCGCCAGCGCCCCACCTACCTGCTGCGGGTCCAGGGCGACAGCATGCGTGATGCCGGCATTCTGGACGGGGACCTGATTGCGGTACGCAAGAGTGATGTGGCACGCTCCGGACAGGTGGTGGTGGCCCGTATCGACGATGACGTAACCGTCAAGACGCTCAAGCTGCACCGCTCCCGGGCCACCCTGCTGCCCGCCAACGACGCCTATGAACCCATCGAGGTGGGGCGCGACGAACTGGCCATCGAGGGGATCTTTGTCGGGCTGATTCGTGATGCCTGAGCGGGCCAACGACGATCAGGGATAAAGGGGCATGGCAATGAAAGGACTGAGCGGACCGTTGGCCTTGCTTGTGTTTGCCTGGCCATTGTCGGCCGCGGCGGAGAAACCGCTGCTGCCACCCTGCCCCGATTCTCCGAACTGCGTGTCCAGCCTGGATCCGGACGAGGCGAGAAGCGTGGAGCCTCTCAGGGCCGGCAACTCCCGAAAGCAGGCCGTCAGACAACTCGGGCAACTGCTGGATTCACTGCCCAGGGTGGAATGGGAACAGACGCAACCCGCTCGCCTGGAAGCCGAATTCCGCTCCGCCATACTGCGTTTCGTGGATGACGTCATCTTTCATGTGCACGAGGACGGGCGCATCGATGTACGCTCGGCGTCCCGGGTCGGCTACTGGGATCTGGGTGCCAACAGGCGCCGCGTGGAGCGGTTGCGTGGCAAGCTGGAGGAGATTGGAGAACCATGACCGCACCGGCGCTGATCGACACCGCCGTCAACCTCACCGACAAGCGCTTCAACGATGACCGGGAGCAGGTGATCGAAAGAGCCCGCCGTGGGGGCATCCGGGCCCAGATCGTTACCGGCACGTCCCTGGAGGCATCCATGAAGGCCCGGGAGCTGGCCGCACAATATCCGGATCTCTTTGCCACCGCCGGCGTCCACCCCCATGTGGCCCGTGATTTCACCAGCGAAACCGCCTCACAGCTGAAGGAGTTGCTCACCTCGCCCGAGGCCGACATGCGTGCCGTGGGCGAAACCGGCCTGGATTTCAACCGGGACTTTTCTCCACGCGGTGACCAGGAGCGTGCCTTTGTCGCGCAGCTGGAACTTGCCGTGGAGACCGGTATGCCGGTATTCCTGCACCAGCGCGATGCCCATGAGCGCTTCCTGCCCATACTCCGGGACTTCCGCGAGCGTCTGTCCGCCGCCGTGGTGCACTGCTTTACGGGCACCCGCGAGGAACTGTTCGACTATCTGGATCTGGACTGCCATATCGGCATTACCGGATGGCTCTGTGACGAGCGCCGGGGCGGCACCCTCAGGGAACTGGTCCCCAATATTCCCCGGGAACGCCTGATGATCGAAACCGACAGTCCCTGGCTGATCCCCCGCAATCTTGCCGAACCGCCTCCCGTACGAGGACGCAACGAGCCGGCGCTGCTGCCGGAGGTACTGCGCCAGCTTGCGCATTGCCGTAATGTGCCGGCGGAGGAACTGGCGGCAGCCACCTTTGACAACAGCTGCCGCTTCTTCAGTCTGGATCCCGCAGCATTGCCTGGACATCCAGAAGACTGAAGGGCCAGCACAGCTGCCTGTCCCGATAGCGAAGCACCGGAATACGCTCGCCCCAGCGGTCCAGCAACTCGTCGTCTTCGGCGATATCGATGCGGTGGATTTCCGCCTGGGGCGCCACACGCAGGACGATCGCCTCGGCCTGCTCGCAGAGATGACAACCCGTGGTGGTCAGCAACTCAATCCGCATGGGTAATCCTGAAACAGTGATGGATCCGTTCATTGCGCTGAAAGTCCGGCGGAATGCTCCAGCGCGACAGGTCCTCCACATGGAACCAGCGCCTGATCTGCTCGTCCAGGACAAAGCGCCGGAAATTGCAGGAAAAATACAGTGTCCCGCCCGGCTCCACGCGCTTCATGATCCGGCGCACGAGTTCACCATGATCACGCTGGACGGAGAAGTCTTCCCGGTCCTTGCTGTTGGAAAAGGTGGGCGGATCGCAGAAGACCAGATCGAACTGTTCCCGCGTCTGTTCCAGCCAGCTCATCACGTCCGCCTGCTCGAGCCGATGGCTCAGTGTACTGAATCCATTCAGGGCCAGATTCCCGGCCGCCCACTGCAGATACGACGCCGACGCGTCTACCGTCACCGATGAGCGCGCGCCGGCCACCGCCGCATGCACCGTGGCCGCACCCGTATAGCCGAACAGATTGAGAAAGCGTTTGCCCGCTGCTTCATTCGCCAGCCGCAGACGCATGGGCCGGTGGTCCGCAAACAGCCCGGTATCCAGATAATCGTGGAGGTTCACGAGCAGCCGCACATCCCCCTCGACCACCACATGATACTGTCCGGTATTGTCGAGCTTGCCGTACTGCATACCCTTGCGCTGGCGGTGGCGCATGCGCACGAAGACCTGCTCGCGATGGACCCCCAGCGCGGAGCGCACGGCCGACAGTGCCGCCTTGCGCCGTCGTTCCGCATCTTTCGGGTCCACGCTGCCCGGCGCGGCGAACTCCTGGACCAGCACGCGGTCGCCGTAGACATCCACGGCAAGATTGAACTCCGGCAGGTCCCGGTCATACAGCCGCCAGACCTGTATCTGTTCGCGCTCGACCCAGCGGCGCAGATGCCGCCCGTTCTTGCGAAGGCGGTTGAGAAAGGGAACCGCCTCCTCCGACACCTCGAAGGCGGGTTCGCCGGAAACAACCAGGGGAGACTGCGGCGGCGAGCGCACCGGCTCCAGGCGCCGTAACAGCACCTGGGTCGGTCCATTGCGTACGCGCCACTGCTCCAGCTGCCGCATGCCGGTGCGGTCCATCACCTCCGCTTCGCTGCCAATCAGCAGCGCCTGCCAGCCCGGGGCTCGTTCCGCCAGCACCCGGCCCAGCCCGGCATGCAGCCAGGCAGCGCGGAACCGGTCATCCAGCCGGTCACCCCATGGCGGATTGGTCACCACCAGGCCCTGCCCGGCACCGAAGTCCCGCGGGCGCAGTGCGCCCAGCTCCCGTTTCTCGAAATGGATCAGATCGGCCACCCCGGCGCGTTCGGCATTCGCCCAGGCGTTGGCCAGCGCCCGGGCGTCGGCGTCAAAACCCTTGATCGACAGGCCCTCGGGTGCCGGCCGTACCGCCTGCCGCGCCTGCTCGAGCAGTTGATCCCACAACCCCCCGGGACAGCCGCTCCAGTGCCGGAAGCCGTGATGACTGCGGGAAAGCCCGGGTGCGATGCCCCGGGCCATGGCCGCGGCTTCCACCACCAGGGTGCCGCTGCCGCAGAACGGATCCACCAATACCGGCGACTCGGCGCGGGCCCAGCCCGCCGCATGCAGCATGGCCGCGGCCAGGGTCTCGCGCAGGGGCGCCTCGCCGCCTGCCAGGCGATAACCTCGCTTTTGCAGGGACTCGCCGGCCAGATCCACATAGAGTCTGGAGTGATCCTCGTGCGCCATGATGCGCAGGCTCAGCGAATCGCGTGGCGCCCGGCTGAGCTCGGGACACTCGGCGGGCCGTTCGGCCAGCATGGCCCGGGCCGTGTCACGAGTGTCGCCCTGTACGCCCGGGGCGTGATCGACGCGCAGACACAGCTGTTGCGCCAGGGCACAATGGCCCGCCCAGTCCAGCTCCCGTCCGAGGCGTGCGGCCGCCTCCCGGGGGGCGCCGGAAGCTTCGCCGAGAGGAACCAGTACCCGCTCGGCGAGACGCGAATACATGCACACCGAAAGCGCATCCCGCATGCTTCCGTCCAGCAGTACCGCCGCGCCACCATCGGCATCGGCCCGGATTTCCAGGCTCTGCAGTTCCCGTTCAAGAAAATGCGAAAGCCCCGGCTGACAGGTAATCACAAAGTTCATCAGGTATCCGGCACAAGTCGTTGATCGTGATTAATGAAAAACGGGAACACCTTTAATTTCAATGGGTTACCGATCCTCTCGTTATGCAGGGTATGCTTAAAGCGAAGGCCCCATATTGCTACTTGATATTCGACAGGCCCCGCACCCTTACCCATACTGAAAGGCAGATGGGCGATATCTCCGGTATCTGCAACCGGTTCGGAATCTTCGCTTGTCTGCATCGTTTCGATGAAAACCCATACAGGGGAAAGTCCTGATGAAGAGACAGAAACGCGACCGCGTTGCCCGAGCCTATAGCCGCGGCTATCTGGCCGGGATTGAAGGAAAATCCCGTGATCTCTGCCCATACGGTGACATGCATACCCGCTCAAGCTGGATGAATGGCTGGCGGGAAGGCCGAACCGACCAGATGCATGGCTACACCGGTGTCGCGGGAGTCCAGAACCTGCAGAAACTGGGCAGTTGAACGCATCTCCCTGACAATCCGAAAGCCGCAAGGCAACAGCGCGACAAGCGCTACTACAGGGCCCCTCCAGGGCCCTTTTCTTTGGACAGAGCCCGCGTTTATGCTGAATCGGAACCGGACACCGGCACGGACTGCGGCCAGGCTCTGGCGACCTCCCCGATCAATCCGGGCCCCCGGAAAACAAGTCCGCTATAGAGCTGCACCAGCGAGGCTCCCAGCCGGCGCTTGTCCAGCGCGTCTTCCGCGCCGCAGATGCCTCCCAGGCCGATCAGGGGAATCCGCCCGTCCAGCTCCCGGGCCATCACCTCCAGCGCGCGGTCCGCAAGGGGTTTCAGCGGGGCCCCGCTTAGCCCCCCCTCCTCGTCCGCGTGCGCCATCCCCCTGACGCCGGGGCGCTCCAGGGTGGTGTTGCCCACGGTCACCCCATCCACCCCAAGGTCAATGAATGCCTGCGCCATGACCGCAAGTTCCGCTTCCGAATTGTCCGGCGAGATCTTTACCACCAGGGGCACCCTGCGCCGGCCCTCACGGTCCAGTTCCGTCTGTCGCCGCCGCAGGGGAGCAAGCAGGTCCCGGAGTGCGTCACCATGCTGAAGCGTACGCAGCCCCGGCGTGTTGGGCGACGAAAGGTTGATTACCACATAGGAGGCCAGTGCATGGACCTGCTCGAGGCAGAGCATGTAATCATCCAGGGCGCGCTCCACCGGGGTGTCCCGATTCTTGCCGATATTGATGCCGAGCACCCCCTGGTAACGGCTGTGTTCCACCGCCCGTACCAGATAGTCCAGCCCCAGGTTGTTGAACCCCATGCGGTTGATCAGTGCCTGTGCCCGGGGCAGACGGAACAGCCGCGGCCGGGGATTGCCGGGCTGGGGCAGCGGGGTGACGGTGCCGATCTCGATAAAGCCGAAACCGAGGCTGGCAAGACCATCTATGCAATCGCCGTTCTTGTCCAGCCCGGCCGCCAGCCCCACGGGATTCGGAAACTCGATGCCCATCACCTCCTGTGGACAATCCGGCACCCGGGCCGGCCAGAGCTTGCCGGCCCCGGCGCGCAGCGCGGCGAGCGTCAGATCATGGGACGCTTCCCCGGACAGGCCGAAAAGAAGGGGTCTGAAAAGCTGGTACATGAAGCAACCTCTAACAGGGTGTTGAGCAAGCCCTCTACAGGGGCCGCTGCAGGAGCGTTGCTTGCAGCGCGAAGAATCCGGCACCGAGCCGGAATCCGGGCCTTTCGCGCTGCAAGCAACGCTCCTGCGGGTGGCATGAACTCCTTCTGCGACAGCCTCCGAGGAGAGAGGGAGCCCTCTGGCAAGGCCGTGCTCTGAAATGCCCCTTGCTCCTTGTCCCTTGCTCCTTATCTCAAGCAGCGCTCCTGCAGGGTCACAGGCCCCTTTTGCTACACCCTCGCCGGAGCGGTGGCATTATAGCGACCGCTGTCCTGCAATACGAATCAGGCTGCATCAGCCCCTGCCCTGCTGTTCGCGACCGGCGGCGGTCATGGCCTCGTGCCGCAGCAGAAAACGCGCCAGCGACGGCAGCAGCCAGAGCGCCCCGATCATGTTCCAGAGGAACATGAAGGTGAGCAGGATCCCCATGTCGGCCTGGAACTTGATCGAGGAGAAGCTCCAGAAGATCACACCCACCGCCAGGGTCAGCCCGGTAAAGGCCACCGCCTTGCCGGTCGTCTCCAGCGTCCGGTGATAGGCCTCATCGAGCGGCAGCCCCTGCCTGAGGTAACCCGACAGCCTGCTGTAGATGTAGATACCATAGTCGACACCGATCCCCACGCCCAGGGCAATCACCGGAAGCGTCGCCACTTTCACCCCGATTCCCATATGCGTCATCAGTGCCTGACAGAGAATGGAGGTCAGACCAAGCGGAATGATGATGCACAGCACCGCCCTCCAGGAACGGAAGGCCAGCAGACAGAGAAACGCCACCACACCATAAACGAGTCCCAGCATCGGGTACTGACTGGCGGCAATGGTCTGATTGGTTGCCGCCTCGATGCCCGCATTGCCCGCCGCGAGCTTGAATTCGATCACACCGGGTTCGTTGTGCTCGGCCTTGAACCGTTCGACTGCGTCCGTCACCCGGTCCAGCGTTTCCGCCCTGTGGTCATCCAGGAAGGTGTAGACCGGCGTGACGCTGCAATCCAGGTTATACAGCATGTCGGGCATGAACTGCATGGCATTGTTCAGGGCAAACTGGTCCCGCGAAATCGTTGCCCACTTCAGATTGCCTTCGTTCATGTTCGCGTTGATGCGCTTGGTCACCGAGGCGATGGAGGTCACATCCTGGACGCCCTCCACATTGCGCAGCTTCCAGCCCAGCTCATCGATCTTCTGCAGCGCCGCGAAATCATTGCAGCCCTCCGGCGGTGTCTCCCCGATGACCACCAGCACATCCGCGCTGACCGAGTAATTCTCAACGAGCTGATTCACGTCGTGATTGTATTGATAGCGCGAATCGGGAATGTAGTCCCTGGGACAGTCCATCTGCTCGCAGGGGTCCGGCCAGAGTTCCGGAGCCCCCTTGTCCAGGTCACCCACCTTGAGGTCCTGGCTGTACCAGAGCCCGCCGGCATAGCCGGCCGCCGCCACAAGAATGGAAACCGCCGCCCAGCGAGGGCGCGCAAAGCGCGAAAACAGGTCCGATATCGGATACCGGTTGGTCAGGCGTTTGTTATTGATCTTGTCCACGGCAAGACGGCCGACGCCGAGGTAGGAAATCAGCACCGGCACAAGCACCAGATTGCTCAGAATGATCACCGCTACGCCTACACTGGCCGCAATGGCCAGCTCACGGATGACGCCGACTTCAATGATATAGAGAGTCAGAAAGCCGATCGCGTCACTGACCAGCGCCACTACGCCCGGTACCGCCAGCATGACCACGGCTGAACGCGAAGCATCCAGCTTCGCCAGCCCATCCGCGGCAAAATTCGCGATCGCATTGACCACCTGCACACCATGGGAAACCGCAATGGCAAATACGAGGAAGGGAACCAGCATCGAATAGGGGTCGATGGTAAAGCCCAGCAATCGCACGATGCCCAACTGCCAGATCACGGCCGTGAAAGAGCAGGCCGCCACCGTAACCGTACTCCGCCAGGACCGCGTGTCCATCAGGAGCAACAACGCGGTAAGCCCGAGCGTAAAGAAGAAGAACATGGCCACTTCCTGAGCAGCGGCCATTACATCGCCGGCCACCTTGGCGGCACCGACGATGTGGATCCTGACACCGGGATTTTCCTGCTGATACCTTTCCCGGATCTCCTCGAGTTCCCTGTTCAGCTGTGGAATATCAACCGGCGAGTCCACCGCAAGGGGATCCAGAAGCTGGGCATGAACAATGCTGGAGCGAAAATCGTCGGCAACCAGCCGTCCCACCTGCCCCGAACGCAGCACATTGATCCGGAGCTGCTCAAGGGTCTGGTCCGAACCGTCGTAATCCGAGGGGATCACTTCACCGCCCTGGAAACCTTCCTCGGTGACCTCGTTCCAGCGCACATTCGGCGTCCACAGGGAACTGATCCGTGAGGGGTCGACTCCGTCGAGGGCAAAGATATCGTCCGTTACATCCCGGAGCACCTCCATGTATGCTTCATTGAAGATGTCCTCGTTTTCCACATCACGGACGATCACCCGGATGTCATTGCCCATCTCGACGTCGTCGCGATGTTCCAGCAGGTTCTGTATATAAGGGTGGCTCACCGGCACCATCTTGCGGACATCCGTATTGACCTGGATGTTCAGCGCGTGAAAGGCCAGAAACACGGTGATTGCCGCGAATGCGAGCAGAAGCAGCGGCCGGACCGAAAAGATCGCGTTCGCTATGACTTCGGAAATCTTCCTGTTCATCTATGCACCCCGCCCCTTAGCGAACTTCCCCGAAAACCCGGACCCCTCCGGCTCCCGCCACGATCATACCATCGCCCTGCCGGGCCAACACCGACGAAATCGATTGCCTTCCGGCAACATGGCGCAGTTCAAAGGTCTCGCCCCGGTCCCGACTTGTCAGCACCGCTCCGGCGTTGCCCACCAGCACAATGGTGCCATCGGCCAGCACCGTGCCGGCATTCACGCCAGTGCTGAGACCGACATCAATACGCTTCCACTGCTCACCCTGGTCTCTGCTTAGCCAGATATTTCCCTGCAGCCCATGTATGAGAAGCGTTTCCGGGTCGCTACTGGTAATGCCGAAAAAGGAACCGTGGTAGGGGCTTTCCAGAGGCTGATAAGTCTCTCCGTGGTCGTCGGAACGGAACAGTGTGCCCTGCTCTCCCGCAATCAGCACGGCCTCTTCCGCCCCTTCCAGCGGAGAAATCGCATAAAGGTGCCAGCCGTCCGGATTGTCCAGCAACGCCGTTTCCTGCTGCCAGCTGAAACCGGCGTCGCGGGTCACAGCGACATAGCCAAAGCCCCCGACAGCCAAGGCTTGTTCTTCATTCCGGCACCAGATGTCGAGAAGCGGCGCTCCGGAGGTATCCACGCCAAAGTCATCAACATCATCTTCGTAGAAATCGTCCATGTCGAAATCATCGTCGTCCCAGGACTCATCGTCCCAGGCGTCATTGTCGTCATCAGCATAGGGATCGTCATCGACAACCAGCTCGTCGCTATACTGTTTCGTCCAGCTTTCACCCCCATCGCTTGTACCCAGGATGACCGCATCATGGCCCACGGCCCATCCTGTCTCTTCATCAGCAAAACAGACCGCGGTCAGCAACACTCCGGTGGGCGTCTCCGCCTGCTTCCAGCTGAGACCGTCGTCATCGGAATAGATGATATGCCCGCGGTCGCCAACCGCCACAACCCGGTCGCCGGCACGCTCCAGATCCGTGTAGATGGTTCCGCGCACCAGGGGATCGTCTTCCCTGACAGTACCTGCGCCCCGGTCGGCAAGGGCCGTCGCGCTGACGCCCAGAACCAGCAGCAGAATGAATATCCGCATGACAACATCCCGTAAAGTTGACCAGAAAAATGGCACTTCCCAGCGCTCAAAAAAGCGCCGGGCGCATTGCGCCCGGCGTAACTCTCAGGGAACTAGCGGCCCCGCCGCCGCAGCGCATGGGGCGTGAAGTACCGGGGACCCGGAGCGGCCTGACTGAAGTCCAGATTCGACGGCTCCTCGTTGGAGAGCTGCTGGACGTGGTAGCGACCCGCGCGCAGATCATGGAAGGTATCCAGCGCCGTCCAGTGAGTGGGCACCTCGTAGTAGTTCTTGGTAAAGGCCAGGCTTACCCGCCAGAGCTCGCCGCGGCGATCATACTGATCGGCCATGGCGATCTGCCAGGAATCCTCGTCAATATAGAACCGCCGCCGTTGGTAAACATGGCGCTCGCCTTCCTTGAGCGTTCCTTCCACCACCCAGACGCGATGGTTTTCCCAGCGGGTGTGCTCCGGATTGACGTGCCCCACCTGGAGAACGTCATCGTACTCCACCTCGGGATTGTCCAGCCGGTAGTTGTTGTAGGGAATGAACCTTTCCACTGGCTCGTCGTGAACCAGCCGCCAGTTGTAGCGCTCCGGCGACCCATTGTACATATCGGTATCATCGGCCGTGCGCAGGCCGTCCGAGGCAGCAATGGGCGTATCAAAGGACAGGTCGGGAGAACGCTGCACACGCCGGGTGCCGGCATTGTAGCCCCAGGCCTGACGGGGCTGCTTGTCCTGATCCAGGGTCTCGTGCACGAGCACCGCCCCGCCCGCCAGCCGGGCCGGAGCAAGCGTAAAGGAAAGGTAATAGAAAATGACGTTGTCCAGGGAATCGTGGTCCATGTCCCGGTCGTAATAGCGGAAATAGACCTCCTGCTGCGAAGTCACCAGCGAATAGCTGCCGTTGCGGCGGACAGCCACTTCCGAGGCCCGCCGGACCACATATTCGCCTCGCCAGCGCAGGATATGATTCCAGATGGCCTGAAGGGCCTTTTCTTCGTTTGTTCCGTGAAGAATCGGAAACGGCTTGCCACCAAATGCATTGTTCACGCCCGTCGGCAACAGCGTTGCCGTCGTGGCGTTGTCCCGGGTGTTCTCGTAGACCCATTCCGGCGCCGACGCCGTCCGGCGGCTGCGGTAGACCGGCACCTCGAAGGTGTCCGGATAGGCTTCCATCATCGCCATGACGCCGTCGCCAAGACGGTCCGCGTATTCGTCCTTGTTCTCGTTGTTGATGACAAACAGCACCTCGTCCTCCGGGAAGGGGTCGGGGTGGTGCTGGCCGGGCTGTCTGTATTCGTCCGGGATCATGTCCTCGGTAAAACCGCCATCCCACTCCGGGATTCCGAAACCGCTGGCCACATCCTGGTCGTTGCCCCGCTTCTGCGCACCGAAAGGTGTGAGGTCATTTCCAAGCCGCTGGGCCTCCTGGGCCGACACGGCCGCATGCAACGAGGCTCCGGAGAAAGCCAGAAGAAACGCGGCGCTCCCGATAACAGTAATTCTTTTCAGCATGATAACTCTCCCTCAGGAAACTGTGCCGGGATGTCCGTGACATCCCGGAGCGCGCCTGTTCTTTCAGAATGCGTACCGGAACGACAGGGCCGCGTGGTTGCGATCGCGCATCTTGTTGCTGTACCCCGCGCCCCAGAACCGGGTTCCCGACAGCGTGACTTCCATGTTGTCCAGGTGAATGAACTTCGTACTGAGCGTCGCCGCGCGACGTCCCTCCATGAAGTTACCCCCGATATAGGAATTGCCCGATACGTCATGGGAGAAGAACAGCTGGGGCTCCATGTTCAGGCCCGCAAAGAGGTCCGTATAGCGGCCGCGAAGCACGGCCCGGTAGCCCCAGGAGAACTGGTCCATGTAGGTGCCGAACACGTCACCGGGACTGCGAACTTCGGCTTCGAAGTCAGCAATGGCCGCAGTGGAATTGTAATGAAGCTTCTCTTCCACCAGGTCGCCGTTCTCGTCCAGGCCCATGCCTCTGCTGTCCAGACCCCGGACATATTCGCCACCGAGTTCGATCACGGTAGTAACACTGTCCA
>SLJS01000280.1 GCA_007135015.1 Alcanivorax sp.
AGCCACGAGCCACGAGCAATATGGTTCTCGCCCCTTGCCCCTTGTCCCTTGCCCCTTGCCCCTTGTCCCTTGCTACTGCGCCCGCAGGGCGCACGCCATCAGCTCCCGGCGCAGGGCTTCGCAGTCCATGGGGGGCTTGCCGATCAGTTGCAGGCGGTTTTCGCCGCATTGCTCCAGGGCCACGAGGTTCAGCTCATCGGCGGTGCCGTCAATGCGCAGGCCGCCGGCCGGGGTGCGCAATGCACCCTTGAGTCGTTCGTGCGGCAATGCGCGCAGCCAGTCGCCCAGCGCGTCGGGTGCAAAGCACAGCTCCGGCGAGAGCTGCCAGCCGCAGCCCTGGTAGCCGCCGTCGTGCTGGTCATGGACGTGAGAAGAGGGAGTGCCGGGAGCACGCGCCGGCCCCTCGAGCCATTGGGTAGCCAACTCGCCACCGGCGGCAACGGCCTCGCCCTGCAGCCGGCCCCGCCATTCCTCGCAGAGGAACTCGAAACGCCGGCGGTCGGCTTGCGACCACAGGTCCGACTTGCTACCCACCAGCACATCGGCGCTTTCGAGCTGCTGCTGCCAGATGCGCGAGCCCGTGAACTCCGGCTCGGCAAGACGCCGGGCGTCCACCAGACAGAGTGTGGCACGCAGATCCAGCACATCCCGGTAGAACTCTCCGGAAAGCAGCGAAAGCAGTTCCCGGGGATGGCCCAGCCCGGTGGGCTCGATCAGCAGCCGGTGGGGGCGGGCCTCGCGCAGCAGGCGATTGAGCTCCACCTTCAGGGTGACCGCGGCGGCGCAGCCCATGCAGCCTCCCGCCACTTCCCGGACAAAGGCCCCCTGTTCCCGCAGCCGGGCACCGTCAATGCCAGTCTCACCGAATTCGTTGACCAGCACCGCCCAGCGCTCGCCGGCCGGACGCTGGTCCAGAAGGCGCTGTATCAGGGTGGTCTTGCCGGCCCCGAGCATCCCGGTAACGAGATTGGCGGGTATGTTCTTCAGCGGCTCAGTCATTGCCCCGGCACTGCTCGCAGATGCCCTGCAGGGCCAGGGGGCGATCATCAAGCTGGAAACCGGCCCGGGCGGCCTCGCGTGCCAGCGCCCGGTGCAGTTCCTCCGGCAGGGGCAGTTCCCGGGCACGGCCGCAATCGGCGCAGACCAGCAGTTGCGGCTTGCCGTGCTCATGCTCGCCACAGTCCAGCGCACAGGGCAGCCAGGTATTATTGGCGTCGATGCGGTGGACCAGCTCCACGCGCTGGAGGAATTCCAGGGCCCGGTACACCGTGGGCGGCTGGGCGCCCGGCATCTGCTCGCGCAGATGTTCGAGCAGCTGGTAGGCGGTCACCGGCTGCCCGATCTCCAGCAGCAGGGCCAGAACCTGCTTGCGTTGGGGCGTGAAGCGCTCGCCGAGCGCGTTACAGTGTTCCGCCGCCTGCTCCAGGGCAGCATCCACTCTGCTGAGAGTCTGCGTCATTGATCCGGGTACCATCGGGGGTCAATATACGAGAGTGTGCCATACTTCACGGCGTGCCAGCAGCTCCGGCTGCTTTTCCCCTTGCCACCGGGCGCGATCGACGCGGCCAGGGTCGCTTCAGGAGAACACCATGAAATACCGAATCATGATGCTGTCCGTGACAATGCTTGCCAGTTCCACCGCGGCCGCCGGGGATCCTGATTCCGACGAAGTCGCACGGCGGGGCGCGGAACTGCTCCAGCCCTTCCAGCAGGCGCTGCAGACCGCCCTGCGGGAAGGAATGAAGGAAGGCCCCGCGAATGCCGTTGAGGTGTGCCGTCTGGAAGCACCAGAGATTGCCGCTCGCGTGGCGCCGGAAGATGTCGCCATGGGACGCACCAGTCACCGGCTGCGCAACCCGGACAATGCGCCGCTGGACTGGCAGCGGGAAATGCTCGAGTACTACCTGGACAACCCCGATGACCGCCAGCCGCGCCAGACCCGTCTGGACGAGACCCGGGTGGCCCATGTGCAGCCCATCGAGACACAACCCATGTGCCTTAGCTGCCATGGTTCCGATCTGGACGAATCCGTGCAGGCGCGCCTCGACGAGCTGTACCCGGAGGACCGGGCCACCGGCTTTGCGGCAGGCGAGCTGCGTGGGATCTTCTGGGTCACAATGCCGGATGAATGAGCACCCGACGCGAAGCGGACGTTACGTCTCTTCCAGCTGCCAGACGTCGATGGCGGGTTCCTCGTAAGGGTGCGCCTGGCGCAGTGCCGCCAGCGCCCTGTCGAGCACCTCGCGACCGCGACAGAGGGTTTCCACCCGGTATTCGATGACCCGTTCCACTTCGCCCTTGCGGCCCACGAACGGCGTGCTTCCTTCCAGGGCGCGAAACTGGCCCTCGCCGCGCACCTGAAAGCTGCAGCGATCATAGTTTCCGCCGGTGTGTCCGGCACCGGCGGAAAACACCGCGTCCTTGACGGTTTCCAGGTGCGATTCCGGCACATGAAAGCAGAGCTTGAACAGATTCATCACATTGCCTCCATCTCGTCCGTCCCCGTGAACTATCCGGAGAACTTCCGGGGGGCATTTCCAGGAGTCTGTCCGGATCACTTTCCGCCGACCATGAACTCCGGCTGAAAGAACACACCCTCGGCGTGCACCGTCTGCGTGTCACCATGAAAGATGGCGCCCTCGATGAACATCTTGCGACCCTCGATACGGGCCAGGTGCGCACGACAGCGCAGGGGGACTTCCACTCGGGTGGGCGCCATGTACCGGACACTGAGGGTGCCGGTAACACCGATCCGTTGCGCCACATGCATGGCGCGGGAGAGCACCGCATCCATGATCCAGGCGATGACGCCGCCGTGCACCCGCCCCGGCGGGCCCTGATAGTGCTCACCCAGGCGGATCTCGCCTTCCACGCCGTCACGGTCCCCGTGGAGCCATTGCATCATCGGGGCAATGGGATTGGAGGCGCCGCCGACGGGGTCGAAGTCCATCATGTCGAAGATATCGCCGAGCGTGGCCTGGCCATGAAACATGCGGCGGTTGGCTTCCTTCGCGCTGCGCCGGGGACGCTCACCCACCTGCTCGACCAGCCCTTCAAGCTGCGCGGCCCAGTCTTCGAGTTCACCCTGATCCGCCTCCATGCGGATCAGTCGTTCGGAAAGTGTCTGCATGGCCGCGGCAATACGCCGACGCGCCACGAAATCCTCGGGCACCTGTTCACGGTGTGCCTCGAGCAGCTGCTGTGGCCCGTACTTCTTCTCCGTCATGCGGTTCCCCTGTATCGCCGGATACGTATCGCCGGAACAATGCTGTCTTCATTGTCGAGTGCCTGCCGGAAGCTCCGCGGCCACCCTCGCCACTCCCTCCCGCCGCTCGCCACTCGCCACTTGCCACTTGCCGCTTCGGTTATCCGACCCATCTGCGCGCGTTGCGGAACATGCGCAGCCAGGGCGCTTCCTCGAAGTCGCGCCAGTCATCGGGGCACCAGGAGTGCTGCACCACACGGAAGACCCGTTCCGGATGCGGCATCATGATGGTCACGCGGCCATCCTCGCTGCAGAAGCCGGTAACTCCTCGGGGCGAGCCGTTGGGGTTTGCCGGATAATGGGCGGTGGGATTGCCCAGATTGTCCACGTAACGCAGGGTCACCAGACGGTTTTCCATGCACCGGTCCAGCGCGTCGTCGGAAAGCTCCGCCCGGCCTTCTCCGTGCGCGACGGCAATGGGAATCCGGGTGCCGGCCATCTCGCTCAGGAAGATGGAAGGCGAATCCTGGATTTCCACCAGCGAAGTACGTGCCTCGAACTGTTCGCTGGCGTTGCGCACGAACCTGGGCCAGTGTTCGGTCCCGGGGATCAGCTCGCGCAATGCCGAAAGCATCTGGCAGCCGTTGCACACACCCAGCGCAAAGGTGTCCTCGCGGAAGAAGAAGCGATTGAACGCGAGATTGAGATCCTCGTTGAACAGGATGGTCTTGGCCCAGCCCTCGCCGGCTCCCAGCACGTCGCCATAGGAAAAACCGCCACAGGCCACCAGGCCAAGGAAGTCATCCAGCTTCACGCGACCGGCAAGCAGATCGCTCATGTGCACATCCACCGGGTCGAAGCCCGCGCGTTCGAACGCCGCGGCCATCTCCGCCTGGCCGTTGATGCCCTGCTCGCGCAGGATCGCCACCGGCGGTCGCTTGCCGGTGGCGATCATCGGCGCAGCCACGTTCTCGGTCATGTCAAAGGTCAGGCGTACATTCAGGCCCGGGTCGTTGCGCTCCGGGATGGCATCGAATTCCTGACGCGCGCAGGAAGGATTGTCGCGCAGCTCCTGGATGCGGAAGCTGGTTTCCGCCCAGGTGCCGTGAAGCTGTCGCCTGGGCGCCTCGTAGAGAATCACCCCGCCCAGACGCACCCGCACCACGTCATCATCATTATGCGTGCCCACCCGATGGACACAGCCTTCCAGACCCGCCTGTGTGTAGGCCTTGATGACATCGGCGGCCTGGTCGGCGGGCACCTGCAGCACGGCGCCCGCTTCCTCGGAAAACAGCGCCGCCATGGTCTCGTCGGTATCCCCGGCGAAGTGGTCCAGCACCAGATCCACACCGGTACGGGCCGCGAAAGCCATTTCCGCCACGGTTGTGAAGACGCCGCCGTCGGAGCGGTCGTGATACGCCAGCAGGCGCTGCTCGGCCAGCAGCTGCTGGGTGACCCGGAAGAAGCCGGCCAGCAGTGCCGGTTCTTCCATGTCCGGCGACGCATCGCCAAGCTTTCCGTAGACCCGCGCCAGCGCCGAACCGCCGAGGCGATGGCGCCCGCGACCGAGGTCCACGAGCAGCAGTACATTGTCGCCGTCGGTGCGCAGCTGGGGGGTGACCGTACGGCGGATATCGACCACCGGCGCAAAGGCCGACACGATCAGCGACAGTGGCGCGGTCACGCTTTTCTCCCGGCCCCGCTCCTGCCAGACCGTGCGCATGGAAAGCGAGTCCTTGCCAACCGGAATGGCCAGGCCCAGCGCCGGGCAGAATTCCATGCCCACGGCCTGCACGGTGTCATACAGGTTCTGGTCCTCGCCCGGATGCCCGGCCGCGGCCATCCAGTTGGCGGAAAGTTTCACCTGCTTGAGATCCCCGACGTAACTGGCGGCAATATTGGTGATCGCCTCGGTGATGGCCATGCGCCCGGACGCCGGCGCATTGACCAGTGCCGCGGGCGTACGCTCGCCCATGGCCATGGCCTCGCCGCAGGTCTCGTAATAGCCGCTGGCGGTCACCGCGCAATCGGCCACCGGCACCTGCCAGGGTCCCACCATCTGGTCACGGTGTACCAGGCCGGTCACGCTACGGTCGCCGATCGTGATCAGGAAGGTCTTGGCCGCCACTTCCGGCAGCGACAACACCCGTTCCACGGCGTCGGCCAGATCCCTGCCCGGGCGAAAGGGTTGGCGCTCGAAATCGGAGCGGTCGAAACTGCGGCGCATCTTCGGCGGCTTGCCGAACAGAAGCTCCAGGGGCAGGTCCACGGCCGGGTCGCCAAAGCGCTCGTCGTCCACCCGCAGGTGGCGCTCGGCGGTGGCTTCGCCCAGCACGGCGAAGGGTGCGCGCTCG